>JBBTGF010000125.1:0-11475 GCA_038041525.1 Elusimicrobiota bacterium
AAACAGCCACAAGACGTCGCTGATGCCTTCAAACAAGGTAATGCTCTTTACGCGCGCGCATCTTACCAGCAAGCCGAGAGCGCTTTCCTATATATCCTGACGCGTGACCCTAAGAATCCAGAAGCTAGGGCCGCGCACGCCCTGACCCTGGAGGCGTTGAACAAGCCGGAGCTGGCGATGCCTATCTGGTTGGAACTTTCCATGGAGCGGCGCAATAAGGATCCCAGAGCGCTTTTCTATCTTGGACGCAACTACCTGCAGCGTGGTTATTACCGGGATGCGCGTAAGCAATTCATCGCTGCTATCGCCAAGCTCGAGTCCGACGGCATCTCGGGCAAGAGCGCTCGGGGCGCACCGGCAGATATCGCGCTCTCCAGGGAGACCACCTTGATGCTGGCGCTCTCGCAATATCTTGACCGTGATTATGAGGGAGCCGTCGGCAACGTCGAATATCTCTATTCTGGTCTCGGCGTCGGCAGCGCTTTTGCCGAAGAGCTCGCCGGGCGTAGCCACAGCGGCATGCGCCGTTGGGATGAGGCGATCAAGCATTTGAACTTTGCGTTGAGCAAAGACAATACTTTGGTTTCTATCCGCAAAGAGCTTGCCGCTATCTATGCCCAGCATGCTGATTTCGACAGTGCGTATCTGCAGGCGCGTCGCTATCTTAGCGCGGCTCCGGATAGCGCCTATGAGCCGGTTTTCAAAGAGTACGCGCAACGCTTGACCAAGGCGCAGAACGTACTCTTAGCTTCTTCCGATGAGTCCTATGCCACTGCCTGGCCGCGCAAGGTCGAGTTCAAAGCCCCGGTGAAAGGTCCTGCGGTCACCGTGGGGCTTTTCACTTCCGCGGAGGGAGCGCCGGGTGATCTTGTGGAGATATCCGTGCAAGGTAGCGAGCGGTTCAATGTCACCTTAGACAACGGCACACGGGTCAGCCAGGGCAAACCTGATCAAGAGTGGCGTTTACTCTATCTTTCCACGCCTACGCCTATGATGGCCTTGCTGCATGCGGATCGCGAGGTCATCCGTACCGCCACCGACCTGATCATCGATCCGGTGGAGGTCTCCAGCGGTAGCTTCCTGCTTAAGAACGCCAGGATGAGCGGACTCCCGGATATCGTGAAAGCCGATCTGCAGGTTAGGGGCAAGCTCAAGTTCTCGATCGTCAAAGATGGGTATCGCGTCGTCAATATTCTCGGTTTGGAAGAGTATCTTTACGGGGTCGTACCTTATGAGATCGGGAGTAAGAGCCCGCGCGGCGCCATCCTTGCCCAGGCGGTATTGGCGCGCAGTTACGCGCTTTGGCGGCGTAACGAGGATAAGACGCATCGCACGCTAGAGCACGGTTACGATCTGTGTGATGCCGTGCACTGTCAGGTCTATAAAGGGTTTCTGGGCGAGTCGGATACCGTTGATGAAGCGGTCGCCGCTACTTCCGGCATGGCGCTTGAAGAACAGGGCAAGGCATTCCAGATCTGGTATCACGCCAATTGCGGAGGGCTCTCCGCTTCGCAGATGCTCTGGGACATCCCCAAGGTGCGGCAATCCGCGCTACTGCCATCGGAGCTCGACCCTTTCCGCGTGGCGCAGTTCTTCGAGTATTCGTCGTTCTGGGATGATGGGCTTGAGTGGTGTTTCGAGAAGACGACGCGTTTTTCTTGGATCAGGATGGTGAGTCTGGATGAATTGAGGCGTATCACCGAACATGGTCATCCAGAGATCGGCACGCTGCAGAGTATCGCCATCGAGGATCGTTCCCGCGATGGCAGGGTCGCCGCGGTGCGTCTTATCGGCAGTAAAGCCGCGACCGTCGTCGAAGGGGATTACCCGGTGCGTAAAGCTTTGGCCCCCGGAGGTTTGCGTTCATCGTTGTTCACCATGCTGCCTTTGCGTGACAAGGACCGCTGGGATGCGGTCTTATTTATCGGGCGCGGCTATGGGCATGGCAAAGGCGGTTGTCAGGTGGGCATGATCAGGCAAGCCAAGCAGGATATCGATTACAAGAAGATCATCAAGTCTTATTATCCACAAGCCGATATCGTCAAGAGGTATTGAGCGCATGGCCGGTATCAGGCAGATCAAAGTCGGTCCTATGGAGAACTTTGCTTACTTGGTGGCTGATGAAGTCGCAAAAGAGGCGTTACTCGTCGATCCCGGATGGGACGCGCCGATCTTGCTTAAGGCGCTTGAGCAGGAGGGTTGGCAGCTCAAAGCGATCGCGCTGACGCACAATCATTTCGACCATGTCAATGCCACGGCCGATATCCTGCGCGCGCACGATATCCCGATCTATACGCATGGCGCTGACGCGGGCGGCCTTGCGGCGTCATGGCGCTCTAGTCTGCGCGATGTCGCGGAGCCGGGTAAATGCCGTATCGGCACCGTCGAGATCGGTTTTTTGCACACCCCTGGGCACACTCCAGGGTCCATGTGCCTGTCGGTCGCGGGCAATCTCATCACCGGAGACACGCTTTTTATCGGCGGCTGCGGGCGCGTCGACTTGCCGGGCTCCGACCCGCAGCAGATGTATGAGACGCTGCGGCGCATCGCGGGTCTTGACGGGAGTCTATGTGTGCTTCCCGGACATGATTATGGTTCTACGGTGACCGCTACGCTAGCCAGTGAGAAGCACGCCAATCCTTATCTGAAATTCGCCACTTCCGGCACATTGGGGCAGTTCCTCCATGCGGTCGGCTGACCCGCGCGCAAAGCTTTCGAAATGGGTCGAGGTCGATGTACGCGCATTGGCGGGTAATCTTAAAGCGGTCAAGCGGTCTCTGGGGACGCAAGGTAAACTTGCCGCGGTGGTCAAAGCCAATGCGTATGGTCATGGCATCGAGGGTATCGTCGCTACGTTGGCTGCCAGCGCGGATTGTGATTATCTTGGAGTCTGGGACCTCGCCGAGGCGATGACTGTGCGTAGGGTCGCCGGGGCGGCTAAACCCATCATGTTGCTAGCGCCGTCATGTGATGATACGGAGGCGCTCGTCTGGGGCGTACGCCATCAGGTGATCTTTAGCGTCGATAGTATCATAGCGGCGCGTAAACTTGCTATCGCGGCGCGCAAAGCGCGTCTTAACGCCAGAGTGTCGCTGGACGTCGATTTCGGGCTTGGCCGCTGGGGCGTTGACGCGGCCGGTGCGGTCGCACTTGCCAAGGGCGTATCCGGTATGCGGGATTTACGTGCGTTGATGATCGCGACACATGTCGATTATGATCCTGGTTCGCACAGGACGGAGGCGCAGGCGAAGCTCTCACGCTTCCTTAAGCTTAGCGTGGCGGCGCAGGAGGCCATTGGCTCGCCCTTGCTTAGATCATGCGCCAATAGTTCGATATTCCTTGATTTCCCGCAGTGGCGCCTCGACGTGGCGCGCCTGGGCAATCTTCTTTATGGCGTTAACCCTACGCGCACGGCTTTCCCGGTCAGCAATATCTGGCGCTTTCGCGCGAGGATCCTGCGAGTCAGGAAATTGCGTAAAGGCGAGTCCGTTGGCTATGGGGGGGAGTTCATCGCACCCGGCGCTATGCGGGTGGCCACTATCGGATGCGGTTTTGCCGATGGCCTGACCATGGAACCGGCGCATCGCATCATCCGATTAGCCGCGGGTCCTTCGTATTGGGCTAAATTTAGGGACAGGAATCTGCCTTTCGTTGGGAGAGTGGGGATCGGTCATGCGCTGCTTGACGTTAGTCGCGCCGCATATCTTCGTGAGGGGGATATCGTCGATGTTCCTGTACGCCGTACCGCCGCCAACGCCGCGATCCCTAGGATCTATCTTGATTAGATAGTCCTAACTATTTCGAGTATTTTCTCTGTCATCCTGAGCGTTTTCCCTGTCATCCTGAGCGAAGCGAAGGATCTATCGGTATTCTTTATAGATTCTTCGCTACGCTCAGAATGACAGAAAGGCAGCGCCTTGTCAGCGTTTATGCCAGATGAATCCAGCGGGCTGCAACGCGCCGATGGATTTGACTTCCGTGCAGGTGCGTCGATGGGCCTTCATCCAGGAATCGGTAGTCGAAACTTGGGGAGAATGGTCCGTCGGGATACGGAAATCCTTGCGTAAGAATGCCTTGTCTGTCGCGAGCCGTTTTTCTATGAGTTTTGTCATGGTCCTTATCGTTTGCCGCCCCTTACAGGGTCGACAATATCACTTTAACCCTGGGCAGAGTATTGGACATGGGTCTTTTGGTCCCTGGACACGGGTCGTTGGACCCAGTGTGATAATAGGTCTTTAGTCCCTTATGAAAAAGCCAGCGTAGCGGACGCGCAGAACACGATCTTGCCGCTAGGTTTTTTTGCCTGGGATCACATATCGATATTTTTGTTTTCCCTCGTAAACTTGACATTCACCGCGCAACTTGGAAGAATGAGGAACAGCAGATCTTTACGCCCCCGAAAAAAATTTCAAGGAGGTATGAATGCCGCATATTTTTATCGTAGACGATGAACCGGAGATCTTAGATGTGGTGCGCATGGCGCTGGAAAGCGAAGGACATAAGGTCACGCTTTGCCAGAATGGCCGTGAGGCATGGTCGCAGATATCAGCTACGAGACCGGATTTGATCATTTTGGATATAATGTTGCCGGGAGTGGATGGATACTCCTTGCAGTTGCAATTGGCCCAGGAGCCTATGACATGCGAGATCCCGGTGGTCATCGTGACAGCTTTAGAACCCGCCCGTACGCTCTTCGAGAAGTCCAAGAATGTCGTGAGTTTCATGGCGAAACCTTTCCGTTCCGAGGAGCTCATCAACAAAGTTGACCATGCGTTAGGAGGAGTTTTAGCTTATGCCTGAAGACATCTTCGATGCGGTAGTCGTCGGGGCCGGCCCTTGCGGTACGGCGTGCGCGCTGATCTCGGCTAAAGGCGGGGCTAACGTGGCGCTGATGGAGCGTGGCGAATATCCCGGAGCCAAGAACGTCCAGGGCGCGGTCATGTATACCAAGATGTTGGCCGATGTCATCCCCGAATTCTGGAAGGACCCGACCTGTCCTATCGAGCGGCGCGTCATGGAGCAGCGTATGGTGCTGACTCACGGCGCTCAAGACTGGACGAGTTTTTCTTACAGGAGCGAGAAATTCCGTGAACCACCGAATTGTTTCACCGTATTGCGTAGCAAGTTCGACCAATGGTTCGCGGCGCAAGCCGAGAAGGCGGGGGCTAACCTGTTCTCGGGCGTCACTATCAGTGAGATCATGCGCGCCAACGGCAGCATCAGCGGCGTCAAGACATCGGAAGGTGAAGAACTCGCCTCCAAGATGATCGTCGCTTGCGATGGGGTCAACTCCATCATCGCGCAGAAATTGGGCATCATCGACGAGTGGCGTATGGATGAAGTCGCCATGGGGGTCAAAGAAGTCTTGTCGTTGCCGAAAGAGAAGATCGAGGACCGTTTCAATGTGGAGGGTGACGAAGGAGTCACTATCGAGCTTTTTGGCGGCATCACGCAGAATATGTTGGGTTACGCGTTCGTCTATACCAACAAGGAGACGCTCTCTATCGGCGTCGGCTGCAAGCTCTCTGACTTAAGACGCAATCTCATCAAACCGTACGATCTGCTTGATTTCGCTAAGAAGCATCCGATGATCTCGCGCCTGATCAAAGGCGCTAAACCCGTGGAATATTCGGCACATTTGATCCCCGAAGGCGGGTTTAATTCTATGCCCCCGCTCTACGGCAACGGTTATCTTATCGGCGGCGATGCCGCGCAGATGATCAATCCGACCCACCGTGAGGGTTCCAACCTGGCGATGGCCAGCGGCAGGTATGCCGGTGAGACCATCCTTGAGGCTAAAAAACGCGGCGATTACTCATCTGCGACGTTGAGCCTTTATGAGAAGAAGGTCAAGGGCGGGTTCATTTGGAGCGATCTATGGGGGATCCGCGACCTGGAATCCAACATCGAGAAGGATCACAGCGTTTTTGAGGTCTATCCGCGCCTTATCAATGAAGCTATGTACCATCATTTTACCGTTGATGGGCGTACGAAAAAAGAACACAAAAAGGAAACCATCAAGATGTTCCTTAAGGAGCGCGGATTACTCAAGATGATGCGTGATGCCTGGCGGCTTAAGAGCGCCGTCGCATAAAGGGGGATGCAGGTGGCTATCGATGAACGATTAGGTTTACTCACTTACAAGAACGATCATGAGACGCACATCAAGCTTAGAAAGGAAGAGGTATGTTCAAAAGATTGCAAGGATAAAGCCTGCACGTTCCTGTGTCCCGCCGAAGTATATCTTTGGAACCCGGCTGCCAGTCAGCTCAAGGTGCAGTATGAGAACTGTATCGAATGCGGCGGTTGCCGTATGATCTGCCCTTGGGACAACATCGACTGTGATTGGCCGCGCGGCGGCTACGGCGTCGCTTACAAATACGGTTGATGTCCCTTGTCGAGGTCGAGATAAAAGACCGCGTCGCGGTCCTCTATCTTAACCGTCCGGAGTCGTTGAATGCCGTTTCCTATTCTTTAGTCGCTGAATTAGTGGCCGCCTTGCGCGCCTGCGACGGCGATGATTCTGTCGGTGCGATGGTCTTGGCGGGCAGGGGCAAGGCATTCTGTGCGGGCGCCGATATCAAAGAGATGGCGCTTGAGTCTCGAGAGTCTCTCGAACGTACCGATCCTTTTTCGCGTTGGGACGCATTCCTTGATATCAAAAAGCCTTTGATTGCCGCAGTCCATGGCTATGCCTTGGGCGGCGGCATGGAGTTGGCGATGTGTTGCGATATCATCATCGCGGCCGAGGACGCCCGCTTCGCGCAACCGGAGATCCAGCTGGGTATCATCCCCGGCGCCGGCGGTACGCAGAGGTTAGTCAGGGCCGTGGGCAAAAGCCGGGCGATGGAGATGATCTTGACCGGTAAACGTATCGACGCTAAAGAAGCGTTGGCGTGGGGTTTTGTCAATAAGGTCGTGGCGGCGCAAGACGTCATCACTGAAGCCATGGGATTAGCCAAGATCATCGCGGGCAACGCTCCTTTGGCCGTGCGCGCGGCTAAGGAGGCGATCTCGGGTGCGGTGCATATGAGTTTGGCCGATGGGTTGCTTTGGGAGAGGAAGAGATTCTACGGTTTGTTCGCCAGTGACGATCAGAAGGAAGGGATGCGGGCTTTTACCGAGAAGCGAAAACCGATGTTCAAGGGGAAATGATTCTATGAGCCTACGCTTAGCAGTTTGCTTTGCCGCCATGGTTTTGGCTGTCATCTCCGTGTCCTGGGCAAAAGAAAAGAAGCCCGCTGCTATCGAAAGCAAAGACCTCAAGTTCGGCGTGTCTTCCGATATGTCGGACTTTGACAAGCCGACTGCAACGACTGGGAAGGTCTTCGGATTTTTTGAGTTGGCAGCGAAGCAATATGGGCTACCAGTCGATGTCTTACTGGCTGTCTCTTTGCATGAGAGCGGCTGGAGCATGGCTAAGCCCGATATGCGTGTGAAAGACCAGCAGCATACGGGTTGGGGTTATATGGGTCTTGGCGGCAAGACCGACAGAGACGCGGTCAGGAAGGCGGCGGCGCTCTTAGCTAAGCCGGCTGACCTCATCAAGACCGATGCACAGATGAATATCCTCGCGGGGGCCGCATTGCTCGATGATGCCCGCTCTAGAGTCTACAAGGGTAACGTTAAGAAGGCGCGTAACACCCCGCTTTCGAAGTATCATCCCGTATTCGTTGCCTACGCGGATTCAGGGGACAGGACCAATGATCTGATGTTCGCCGATGAAGTGATGATGCTCTTGCATCGGGGTTATACCACGAAGCTTCCTTCCGGGGAGGTCTTGACTGTGCTTGAGCGTCCCGAACTCGATAGTTTCGCCAACCCGCCTATCCGTTGATCAGCTCGATACCGAGCTGTAGTGGGCCAGAGCTTTGAGCCATAACCAGAGAGACACGCCGATCGATACCGTGCTTAGCAAGAGTGCGTAGGCGATCCAACGCGCGCTCAAGAGGCCGATGAGCGCTTTGGTCGGGAACGACGTCATCACCGCGATGGGTACTAAGAATGTCAGCACCATCTGCATGCCTTTAGCATAGATATCCACAGGGAAGCGTCCTAGGACCATCAGGTCGCGGTAGAGCCAGATCGCATTCTCCATCTGTTGGGAATAGACGGCCAGGGCGGCCACCAGCACATGCATGGCAAACGCGATCAGCGTCCCATTGGCGATCAGTAGTATGTATAGCGTGAGATTGCCAGGCGTGACCGTGCCTGCCGGTAGTTGCGCGATGGCCCAGGCGGTCAGCGCCAACACCGGAACCGCGACGACGCAGTCAAGGAAATCCACGGTCTGGCAGGCTACCCTGAAGAGCACATTGACGGGTTGTACAAGGTAGAAGTCAAGCTCGCCTTCCGTGACGATACGCCGCAGTCCATAGATGCCCCGGAAGAGCAATTGCGCCAGCAGATCGACGACATTGAAAGTCAGGAAGAACAGGGACGCTTCCGGCAGGGTATAACCATGGATGCTGTCTGTGTGCTTGAAGATCGCTACGATGAAGATGAAGAAGAAGATGAGGCGCACGAGTTTGCCTAAGAGCCAGCCTAGGGAGTTGATACGGGTGTTCCAGGTCTCCGAGAAGCTCATGGCGGCTAAGCGCCACCAGATGCGCGCGTAGCGGCGTAAGGTTCGCATCAGCCACCCTCCGCTTGATAGCTTTTGATGCCGATGCGCCATATCCATCGTGCGGCTAGCCAACAGCCCACGACCCAGAAGGATTGCAGGATGAGCCCTTGCGCGATCTCGGCGTCACTGAAGCGTTCCAAATAGACGTTCAAGGGGAAATAGACCAGATAGGGGAACGGTAAAAGCCGTAGGGCATGCGCGAGGGTATCGGGGAGTACGTCGAGAGGGAAGAAGGCGCCCGAAGCGAACTCGATCAACAACCCCGCGGCCCAGAGAAAGCCCACGGATTCCGAGCTCCAGAAGCCGGAACTCGCCATGCAAAGGCCGATGAAGAAATAGAGCAGTACGGATAAAGTGACGCTGACGCCCGCCAGTAGGGCGCTTGCGGGGTGCGCTACGAACAGCGGTGCGTCAAAAATATAGGCTAAGACCGCCACTTCGAGCGCCGCCGAGGCTACCCGGACTGCCTTGTCGGAGAGGTCGAGACTCAATTGATAGGCGAACAGATCCATGGGGCGCATCAAAAGGTGCGAGAGCCGCCCCTGGGCGATCTCCCAAGTAAGCTCGAAGGCGCGGCTAGTGATGACGAGCGCACGCAGTAGGGCCAGACCCAGCACATAGGTCATCATCTGCGAATGGCTGTAGCCCAGGAATCCTTTCGTCGGGTCTGATAGCAGGCTGTTCCAGAGGAAATATAACGATAGAATGAGCGTTAAGCTGCGCACGCGCTCCATTATCCACGAGGCTCTGCGCTCAAGTTGCTGCTTGAGGCTAGTGAGGAAGACGTGAGCGTATTTATTCATCCTGTCAGGGACGGGTGCGTAGGTTGCCTTGCGCGAAAATCGTGCGGATGACGTCTTCCGCCGAGGGCTCGTCGATAGAGATGTCGATGATGGCCGGCAGGTCTTTGCCCGAGCGGCCCAAGAGCGAGGAGGTGACGTCGGGGACCTGGGCGCGCGGCGCGTTGACGAAGGCCTCCCCGTCGCGTGTCGCGGTGAGACCTGCGCCCTGGCATTGCGCCAGCGTAGGAGCCTGCGCGAAATCGATGCGTATACGCTTCTGTGGAGCGTAGGATTCGATGAGACTCTTCAATAGTCCGTCGTAGATGAGCGAACCATGGTCGATGATGATGACGCGCTTGCAGAGTTCCGTCAAGTCTTGCATGTTGTGGCTGGTCAGCAGGATAGTGGCGCCATGGCGGCGGTTGTAGTCCGTCAGGAACTTGCGTATCTTGTTTTGCATCACGACATCAAGACCCAAAGTCGGCTCATCGAGCAGGAGGAGCCGGGGCCGGTGCAACAGCGCGGCTGCCAGTTCGGCTTTCATGCGCTGGCCTAGCGAGAGTTTTTTAGGCGCCATCGCCAGAACATCGCCGATCTCTAAGAGCGTGACGAGCTCGTCGAGGTTTTCTTGGTAACGCGAGTCGCTCAACTCATAGATCTCTTTATTGAGCAAGAGTGAGTCGGCGACAGGGATCTCCCACCATAACTGCGAACGGTTGCCCATCACCAGGGTGATGGATTTAAGGAAGTCTTTGTCTCGGTCGGTCGCAACGTACCCTAGCGTGCGCAGGGTCCCGGATGTCGGGTAGAGCAAACCCGAGAGCATCTTAAGCGTGGTGGTCTTACCGGCGCCGTTAGGACCGAGGAACCCGACGACCTCGGAGTCTTGGATGCTCAGGGTGATGCCTTTGACAGCTTCGATGGCGAGCGTCTCTTTATGGAAGAAAGAGGCGATGGCGGCGCGCAACCCGGGTTTGCGCTTGGGGATTTTGAAGGTCTTGCGTAATGCGTCGGCGATGATGGCAGGCATGTCGGTCAAACGGTAGCGGAACGCCTGCGTTCGGTGATGACGATGCTGTCTTTGCGGTCCTTGAGCGATTTGGCGTAGGCTTTGAGTTCGCTCGCCATATTGACGAGTTCGCCGTAATGCTCGACTGGGTTCTTGTCGGTGGTGATGACCGCGATCTTAAGCGTCATCAGCGGGAAGCGTTCGATGACGCCTAAACGGTTGGCGGTCTCGATGAATCCGCTTTCTCTGTGTTGTGGTCCGTAGCGCAAGGGAGCCGTCTTATCGAAGGCTGCGGCGATCTCGCGGGCAACGCTGCCCACGGCGTCGGCCGCGGCGAACAAGACGAAATCGTCTCCGCCGATGTGGCCTAGGAAGAAATCGCGGCGTTCTTGGCGTTTCAAGACATCGAGCATGGCCAGCGCCGTGTCTTTGATGATCCCGTCGCCTTGGTCGTAGCCATAGAGGTCGTTAAAGGCCTTGAAATGGTCGATGTCGATATAGGCGAACCCGAAGGGTTTTCCCGAGGCCTGGCGGCGCATGAACTCGTCTTCGATAGCCGGTCCGCCGGGCAACTGGGTCAGAGGATTGGCTCCGATCATCTGCTTGTGACGACAGAGTAGGCCGTCGATCCTGGCTTTAAGCTCTTCGGCGTGGAAGGGTTTCGTCATATAGTCGTCGGCGCCCAGGCGCAGACCCGAGACTTTTTGGGCTACCTCGGATTTTCCTGTCAACATGAGTATGGGCAGGTGTCTGGTCTGGAAGTTGCCTCTAAGCTGTTGGCATACCTGATAGCCATCGAGGTCTGGCATGTCGATATCAAGGATGAGCAGGCCGACGTCGGTTTGCGCGGCTTTTAGCAGGGCTTCCTGGCCGTTGGCGGCGTAGTCGACGGTGTAGTTGTTTTCTGTCAAGTAGTGGCCGACTAGGTCGCGTATCGTCGGGTCGTCGTCTGCTACGAGTAGCTTCATATTATTTCGATTAGAACTCTTTTTTTAAGTCCTTTGCAGGCTTGTTGTAAGTATTGCGCTTACCGGGTCTGGATGCCTGTTGCTTGGGAC
>JBBTGF010000126.1:0-2102 GCA_038041525.1 Elusimicrobiota bacterium
AAGCGGAGAAACAATTCTTACGCGCCCTGGAGATCAAGCCGGATTACTTCCACTCCTACCTGCAATTAGCCAATCTCTACTACATCAAAGGCGACAAACATAAAGCGGTCGAAAGTCTGGAGAAATCGTTACAGATATATCCGGATCAACCCCAGGTCAGAGACGCCCTGGCAAGACTCAAGGCGGAAGTGAGATAAGACTACACCCGCGTCAGCGCTAGCGGCTCCAAGCGAGCCGTGAAATGACGCAATTCCTTGGGAGCCTTGACGATCCTATAACCGGCCAAAGACTCTTTTTTCTCGGCGATGATGCCGGCTAACTCGATGACCCAATCGATATGACTCTGCGTGTAGACGCGCCTGGGTATCGCCATGCGCAAAAGCTGCCTGCGCGCATGCTCGCCAAAGGTGAGACTACCCATCTCGCAGGAACGGATGCCGCCTTCAAGATAGAACTCGCACGCTAAAGAATGTGCCGGGAACTGCTCGGGCTTGATATGCGGCAAGAACACGCCGGCGTCGATATAGATGGCGTGCCCGCCGATAGGCTGCACCACCGGGACGCCCGCGTTAAGCAGCCCCTGGCCGAAATACTGCGTCGAACGGATGCGGTAGATCAGATAATCCTCATCGATGACTTCTAGGAGTCCCTGCGCGATGGCTTCCAGGTCGCGGCCGGCCAAGCCTCCGTAAGTGATGAAACCTTCGGTCAAGATAAGCTCGTTACGGACGGATTCCACCCACTTACTGTCATTCAAGGCCAGGAACCCACCGATGTTGGCGAAAGCGTCCTTTTTGGCGCTGAAAAGACACCCCTCGGCCAAAGTGAACATCTCGCGCACGATGTCGATGATCTTCTTATCCTGATAGCCGGGCTCCCGCAGCTTGATGAAATAAGCGTTCTCCGCGAAACGCGCCGCGTCGATGAAGAGCGGTATCTCGAAACGCTGCAACAGAGCGCGCAAAGCGCGCAGGTTCGCCATCGAGATCGGCTGACCGCCAAGCGCGTTATTGGTCATGGTGGCCAGGCACAACGGCACGTCCGCGGCATAACGGTTCAAGAACTTCTCGAGCTTGTTTAAATCGAAATTCCCCTTGAACGGATACTCACTCAACAAGTCATCGGCTTCGGAGCATGGGAAATCGTGCGCTTCAGCGCCACTGGCTTCGATATTGGCGCGCGTGGTATCGAAATGTGTGTTGCCGGGGATCTTCTTACCTTTGCCCCCCACTACCCCGAAAAGGATCCTCTCGGCGGCGCGTCCCTGGTGCACGGGGATGACGTGCTCCATGCCCGTCAAGCGGCCGACCACGTCTTTGAAAACGAAGAAACTCTTAGCCCCGGCATACGATTCGTCCCCGCGCATCATGGCAGACCACTGCAAGGCGCTCATAGCGGAAGTCCCGGAATCCGTCAGAAAATCGATCGTCACCTTGTCGGCCGGGATGTTGAAGAGATTGTAGCCGGCGTCATCTAAGATCTGCAGGCGCTGGGTCCTGGTGGTAAACACGATAGGCTCCACCATCTTGGCTTTGAACGGTTCGATGATCGTCTTATACGGCCAGTTGCCCATTTGCTTGCTCCTCCCGCATGACGCGGACACGCCGCTACTCTTATACTTTTAAATTGTATTCTTTTATGTGCCTATTGCGTTGACTGTCGCTCTCGGATTGGCCAACTTAGCCCTACTGGCCGTCATTTTCCTCAAACTAAACGACAAGAAAGACCCCGGCCGTATCGAAGACGCACTACGCAGCGTCACCGCAGACTTAGCCGAACGCGTGGCCAAAAGCGCCGGCGACACGCGCGAAGCGGTCACCATGAAACTCGCCAATGAATTCCAGACTTTAAGTGAGCGTATCCGCCGTGAATTGAGCGAAGGCAGATCCGAACAAGAATCACGCTTAAAAACCGTGACCGAAACGCTCAAAGGTGAATTGAACGCCATCCGCGACAAGGTCGACGCGCGGCTCATGTCTATCGGCGAGCAAGTGCAATCCAAGCTCGACAAGAACATCCAGGAAGGTTTCGCGCATTTCCAGAAAGTCCAGGAACATCTAAAGAACGCCGAAATGCAACTGCAAGGTTTGAACGCGATCGGC
>JBBTGF010000127.1:0-3039 GCA_038041525.1 Elusimicrobiota bacterium
CGACGGCGGCGAGCTTGGCGCGCTCGAAGCGGCTGGGTTCGATGTCTTTAGCTAGCATGGAGCGCGACAGGTCGAGGCAGATGACGAGGCTGGCACCCAGACTTGGCACCAGCTCGGAGCGTACCCCCCATTGCGGGCCGGCTAACGCCAGGGCGATGAGCATGATAGCCACGGAGGATAGGAGCGCTTTGGGCCGTCTTAGGTCATGCGCGTGCGTGCCGGTTAGCAGTTTGCGTAGAGCGGGGTTTTTGATCAAGGTTCCCAACATGGTGGAGCGGCGTTTGGGTATCCAGCGCAAGAGCGCGTAGGCTAAGATCGCGGCTGCAAGCAGGGCCGCCAGATGGTCCGGATAAGCGAAGATGCCGTCGATCATGTCAGGGCAGCGTCAGTAGCGCCGTGCTCCTTAATAATATCTCCAATCCTAAAAGCATGAGCCCGGTGATAGCCAATGGCAGATAGAATTCTTGATAATCCACTTGCCGCGGCGGCTCGACTTTCGTTTTTTCCAGCCTGTCGATCTCAGCGAAGATGGCCTCGAGTTCCTGCAAGTCCGTGGCTCGGTAATAACGGCCGCCGGTGGTCGACGCCATCTTGGTCAGCGTCGATTCGTCTATCTCTTCACCCTCGGCTTTCACGTAGCGCCGACCGAAGATGGGGTCTTGCACCGGGAAGATGCCACCGCCGCGTTTACCGGTACCGACGGTGTAGATCTTGACGCCCATATTGCGCGCCATCTGTGCGGCCGCCGCCGGGTCGACGCTCCCGGCGTTGTTCCTGCCGTCGGTCAAGAGGATGATGACTTTGCTCTTACTGGGGACCCTGCGTAAGTGGGTGAGCGCCGCCATGGCGCCCGAGCCGATGGCGGTGCCGTCGATCTTGGTCATGCCGATCTGGATCTGCTGCAAGAAAGCCAGCAGCGCTTCGTGATCCAATGTGGGCGGACAGCAGAGTACGGCGGCGCCCCCGAAGACGATGAGACCGATACGGTCGCCCTTGCGCTTACGCACGAAGTCGGCTGCGATGTTTTTGGCCGCGTCAAGGCGGTTCATGGGATTGAAATCGATGGCCTGCATACTTGCCGACGTATCGATGGCCAAGGCTATGTCGACGCCCATGATAGGTTCAAGTTCGGTGATCCTGACTTTTTGCGGCCGGGCTAAGGCTAGGGCTAGGAATAACAGCGCTATGATGCGTAGGACTTTCAGCGGCGCTTCCGAGTCTCCGGCGTCTGTGAGAGTCGCCGCCGCATCGGCGGTGCGCGAGAATCCCAGGCGCGCGCGCATCGCGGGGTTGTTGAAGATGAATGCGCAAGCGGCCGCGGCCAGTACCACGGCTAAACCTGCTATCGCCAGCCAGGGGTCCGCTAGAGTCAGTTGCGAGTTCAAGCGGTCTCCTTGGCCGTCTGGGTCTCGGGTGAGACTATTGGGCGGTTGTTTTCGACAAAATCGCTTAACGCCGCCAGCGTCTTGGTGTGTTCGGCAGCGCTGGCGTGGTATTTGGCGAATTTTGCCAAGTCTATGTCCTCGAAGGCGTTTTTAAGCGGGATCAGCGCGGCTAAAGAGACGCCGAGTTCTTCGCGTGAAGCGTGCAGGAGTTTGAGGGTCTCGCTGCTAGTGAGGCTCTCGGTTGCGATATTGAAGCGGCGGTCAAGATAGCGGTGGAAGTGGGCGCTCAAGGCAAAATAGAAATCACGGTGCTTGCCGATCCCAAGGAGATCGCTGGTCTTAAGTTCCGCTAGCGCGGTCAAGAATTCTTCTTCGGGTGGCAGTAAGGGTCGCGCCGTCAACCCGGCGGCGCGCGCTTTTTGCCGTCTCTTGAGCACGCGCCAGAGCGCGATGGCGATCGCCAATAGGGCCAGTGCGGCCAGGGACATCCCTAGCTTCGTCTCCCAGAAATACAGAGGTTTTTTGGGCGCCTTAATATCTTTGAGCGCGGGTGCGGCCATGCCTTGCGTCGGGTCGATGACAACGATGGGTATCGTCGGTGATTTTATGACACGGTCACCTTGCGCGTCGAGATTATCCTTGACCGGGATGCGTAAGTCCGGGATATCAAGTTTGCCGAGCTTGAAGGCAAGTAGTTTGACGGTCAGCGTGGTGACGGTCGAGCCTTCGGGTCTTTCGATATGGAAGTCCCAGAGCGTCAAGTCGCCCCATCTCGTGGCCTGCGGTTTCCAAGCGGAGAGTTCCAGGCTCATGTGTTGCGGTAAGGTTATCGTGTAGGTGATTTCCAGTGGCGCGCCCAGCATGATCGAATCGGTCTTGGGCTTGGCTTCGATGGCGATGCTTCCCTGGTCCTGGGCGCGCAGATAGGGCATGGCGATCGACACGACGCCTAGAGTCAGGAACAGGAGTCTCTTCATGATCGATGGCGCGCAGCTTTGACATGTTCGCGTTTGTTGAAGAAAGCCACCAGTGCGTCGGCTAAGTCTTTGGTGGTGGAGAGCTCCAGGTGACTGGCGCCGTGGTTCTTGAGCATACGCGCGAGGTTTTCCTTGTCCTGTGCGGCCTTGTCGGCGAACGCGGCAAGTGCGTTGTTGTCGCGTAAGTCGACTTCGATAGCGCCGACGCCTTCCAAGTCGTCTAGGCGCAGGCGCGCGGGCAAGCGCGCCAGCGCTAACTCGAGCGGATCGGCGACCGAGACCGCGATGAAGTCATGCTTCTTGGCGATGATGGAGAGTTCTTTCTCAAAACCATCGTCTTGAAAATCCGAGACGAAGAAGATGATGGCGCGTTTCTTGATGGTGTTCAATAGGAAGCCTAATGCGCCTTTGATGTCGGTAGTGCGCGCTTTTGGCTCGAAACCCACAAGTTCGCGCATGATACGCAGGGCATGCGCTCGGCGCGAGGCCGGCGCCAGATAGAGTTCGGGCGAGCCGGTGAAGAGTAGTAGACCCACGCGGTCCTTGTTCTTCATCGCCATGTAGGCCAAGAGCGAGCCAAGGTCTTGGACCATTTGCAGTTTGCTCTGGGTCTCGGAACCGAAGGCCAAGGACCCCGAACGGTCGATGGCCAGCATCACCGTCAATTCGCGCTCCTC
>JBBTGF010000128.1:0-13008 GCA_038041525.1 Elusimicrobiota bacterium
GGCGCGGAAGCCGTTGGAGAACCATTTGAGTTTGAGCTTGGCATCCACGATCATCTGACAGAGCTCCATGTATTCATTGGCCCGCAAACCGAAAGAATCGTCGATGAAATAAAGGTGTCTGGTGCCGTGGTCATGTACCAAACGCCCGAGGTAGTCGATGATCTCTTTGTTAGGGCGTTTACGATAACTACGTTTCCAGTACGAGGTGACCATGCAAAAATCACAAATGAACGGACAACCGCGCGACGTCTCGATGACGGATGACTTCTCGCCCGGCCAGTACCAAGAATCATGCTTCGGCATGTACTTGATATCCGGGAACGGGGAAACCGATAGATCTGTCAACATCGGCCTCTCGTCGGTCTTACACACCTGCGGGCCATCCTTGTAGATGAGACCTTTGATCGCGGACCAATCCCGTCGGCCGCCTTCGATGGCTTTAAGCAGCTCGGGGAAAGTGACTTCGGCCTCGCCGCGCACCACGCAATCAAAACCGTTATCCAACATCTCCTCGGCATGCACGGTAGCCGACTGCCCCCCCGTGATCATGATGATATGCGGCCAACGCCGCTTTATCTCTTTGGCGATAGCCATGACATGCTCGCTGTCGACCTCCGCATTATGGTTTATGCCGACAAGGTCGGGCTTGAAATCAGCTATGGTCTCGAAGATGGCATGCGACTTTAAGATGTAATGCCAATTATCCAGGATCTTGACCTGATGGTCCTTGCCCGCAAGCGTCGCCAACAGCGCCAGATTGTAGGTCCCCCAATCGCGGAAGACGAATGCCTGGCGATGATGGTACTGCAGGGGTGCGTTGGTCAGCAATATCTTCATCGCGCGGCGCCGCCGACTTGAGGGGCCGCTGACAAGCGCCGGGCCGCGTGCTCGATATCACGATAGAAATCATCATCAAACACGTCGAAATAACCTCTGACCATACCCTTGGCGTCGATCAAGACAAACTTGGTGCTATGCATGATCTGGAAGCCCACCGGTTCGGCGGGGTTCTCACCGACCGGGAGCTTCAAGCCCTCGCGCATGAATGCGTAGAGCTCTCGCTTTCCGGGCGTTAAGAATATCCAGCGGGACATATCCGCCGCGTAACGGCGAGCATACTCTGACATCACCTGCGGCGTATCGAAATCAGGGTCAACGGAAACGCTTGCAAAAGAGACCTCTTTGGGTAACTTCGCCTGCAAACGCGCCATAGCCAAAGACATCGACGGGCACGGACCTTGACAACGCGTGAAGATGAAATCAGCGATCCAGACCTTACCGGCAAGATCGGCTTGCGTGAAATGGGCGCCGCCATCCTCACCCGCGGCGAGCATGGAGAACTCCGGTACCTTGAAATATTCCGGTAAAGCAGGCGGCCGCATCGCCCGTACACCCACCGCCAGCAACCAGATGCCCAAGGCGGGCACAACAAAACTCAATAACTGCTTCCAATCCACGCTCTTATACGGACCCATGATATGCCTGAAATCTATTTTGCCACAAATCAGCCGAGCGTAAACGATTCTGGCGGGGTCGTGTTTCTATCAATCTTCCAGAAGACTGGAAGGTGAGGGTTGCAATCTAGGATCTCCTGAAATCGACATGGCCCGTGGCTGCGCGCCTTCGCTGGTCATAGTACTTGCCGCGATCTTATCGAACATCCCGGCCTCTTCCCCGATGCTCATGGTATTGACCGCCAAGTCGATGACTTGCTCGTGCATCGGCCTAATCATCTGTCCTAAGACCTTCTTGGCTACGATCGTGCCCTTTTGTTTCGGGTCAGCGGAAGCGTTCTGCCCTTCGATCTCCATGCGCGCCAAAGCGGCGACGATACTAGAAACCGTGAAGAATACCGTGAACAACTTCTTGAGGCTCATACCTAAACACTATAGCGTAGGATGGCAGCACAACACATGAGTCCTTAGTCCTATTCACATCTGGGACTAAAGACCTATGTTCGATCAAGGTATCCCATTACCATGACGACTAGCGAGACCGCAGTGGCCCTGTTTTCGGGCCCGGGAAAGCAAGGTTCTAATATTTTGCTCGTAGAATTCTCCCGCCTCGGCGAGATGGCGACGGTCCATGATACCCTTGACATAACGGACGAACCCCGCCTTGCCGCCACAGGAGGCTTTCAGAAATCTGGCATCCGAATTTCTCAAGAGCATATTAAGTTTACGCAAAACGAAAAACCTATCCGCATCTGCGACCTGCGGGCCTATGTCAAGGGAATATCCCGACAAAGCGGCTTGGGAGATAAAATCCTGCCTGGCTTGGCCCGTGATAAAAATTTTTTCTATAGGGATGCCACCCAACGAGCCGTAAGAATATAGATCGTCGCTATGCAACAGCGCCAGATCGTCGGCGGGAAAATCGATGAAGCTATGTCCCCCCGCCGCCGACATGTTGCCCGAGTAGACCGTTTCAAGAACGGGAATATTCAAAGCATTGCCCACTGCGGCCATGAAGTAATTGTTGTTGTGACAGGAACCGATGCAATTCAAGTTAGAATCGTCGCAAGCCGAAGTCCGGTCCAGATAATCCTCGAACGCGTTAATACCAGGCTCGTCATTCACCCGATGGCCGATATTCTTTCTTATCCAACCAGCCATGGCAAAAATAACTTGACGGCGATTCGACGTCGCTTTGCCACCCGCATTCACCCAAAAGCGATAAGCCTGATCCGCAGTGACGACGATGCGGTAATAATTGCGAATGTCCGGGCGCTTAAAACTCAAGATCAACCTCAGTCCCTCCTCGTCATAATCCTCTAGACTCCAAGGGACTTTTTGATTGATCTCAAGCCACAATGAAAACGCCAACTGCCGGATCAGAAAATAAGCAGGAATCTCTTGATTAGGGTCTTGCGCCCAGACCTCAGCCTCCTTGAGCATGGGATAAGACGGCGGTGGCAATCTGCCGCGCCTACGCTCCAGATGCATGACAAAATCATGGAACATCCGCCGATCCGCCGGGCTGGCCGACGAATAATCAAAACCATCCGCTTGAGCGATCCTAGGATTATTATTCAGATATTCGACATACTGGCCGAATTTGATCTCGAAAGGATCTACGACGTCCTCTTCTTGAGCGCACAGACGGGCTTGGCTTAAGCCGATCGGCAACATAATGGATAAAATCAATCGCACCGCCGAGCGCATCAATCAAAGTCTATCCCCGATCGATCCCTTCCGCCACCGGCTCACCCAAGATCGCTTCCGGTCCTTGACCACGAAAAGCTGATGCGTGGAGAAGACCCAATTATAAATTTGATACCCTCAGGCTATGACTCAACCGATAACAGAGTCCCTGCGTTCCCTGATCGATCGCTGGCGCGAAGACACTGGCGGGACCTATCACACATGGTTCTTATGGGAAGACCGTCTCAAGAGTTTCCGTTCGATCGTCAGCGGATTGCAACAAGTGGTGCAAGAGATCGAGAACGGAAATTTTGGCACCGCCTACAAAGGATCTTCCCTTGAAACGGTCGTCAGCTCGATTGCGAAGCATCGGCAGATGTTCAAAGGCGCAGACCATGCGTTCTTATGGAAACCCAAACTTCGCATCCCTGACATCTACGAGAACCCTGAAAACCAAAAGACATTCGGTCGTTTCCTGAATACCTGCGCTTGCGCCAACAGTGAAAAAACAATGATAGAAGCGATCCATCACCTTGACGCAAAACACATCAAGGGTCTCGGTCCAGCAGCAGCGAACCTGATGTACTTCCTGCACCCAACGCTCATGCCACCCTTCAACACCGCAATTGTGAAAGGCTACAACGCACTCACCGGCGCTTCGGTCAAACTTGGCCGATGGCAAGGTTATCTCGCGATGCGTGATGGTCTTATACGCCTGACAGAGCAATTCCGAGACCTCTTATCAAACGATCTAGGCGCAGTCGCAGGCCTAGCATTCGATGTCGGATCCGGCCGATGGAGCGCGCCTCCACAAACGGATAACGCGGCGGGGATCGCAGAATGGGAGAGAGATTTAACCCGCGTACGTGAAGCAAGCGCGATGACGCGCAAAATACGAGAAAAGGCGCTCGCAGGCGAGCATAAGCATGTCCAACTTCAAGCTTGGCTACGCGACTTAGGCAAAGCCCTCGGCTTTACAGCCTGGGTGGCGGTCAACGACCGTGGTCGCACATGGAACGGCAACCTGCTCGGAGAAGGCTGTATGAAACACCTGCCATCCGGGATCAAGCAAGCTGCTTGCGCTGGCAAGATCCAACATATCGACGTCATTTGGTTCGAGCCTAACGGCAAACCTGTAGCGGCGTTCGAGGTGGAGCATACGACGAACATCGAATCAGGCATCATGCGCCTGCTTGACCTGGCTCATGGCGTCAAGTCAGGGAACGCCTGCAAACTTTTTATCGTTGCGCCCGATGACCGAGAAGAAGATGTGCGACAACAACTCCAACGATCAGTGTTTCGCCAAATTCCCTCTTTAAATGTCCGTTATCTACCTTATAGCGAACTCGACAAGAACCGGGAAGCCATGGGACGTTTTGGCGAAGGCATGAAAGCTATTCAAGCGGTCTCTAGGCAACTAGTCTAATAACTCTAAGCCCATGACGGCGCCGATTCCCGGCGAGATTCGCTAAAAAACCAGGACGCGCTCCCAGGCGCCCACGGCCACCGTGTTCACCCACCAGCCGCGGATGCGCCACCGATAAAAACGGCCGTCTGATAAACAACGACAGACATAGCATAGGCCAACGTGAACATATAACCGAACGCCAAGGCCGGCCAACGCCACGTATTGGTCTCACGCCTCATTATGGCCAAGGTAGATATGCACTGCAAGGCGAACACGAAGAACGTCATCAGGGAAAGAGCTGTGGGCAACGTCATCAACGCCCGGCCCGTCTCAGGGTCGCGCGCCGAGCGCAGCGCCTCGACGAATGTCTTATCCTCACCGTCCTGCGCTTCAATGCCATAGATCTGAGCCAGAGTCGAAACAACTACCTCCCTGGCCCCCAGACTAGCGACGATACCGATGTTGATACGCCAATCGAAACCTGCTGGCGCGAACACCGGCTCTAAAGCACGGCCAAGGCGTCCCGCGAAACTGCCTTGGATGCGGCGGCTCTGCGTGATCGCCCCGTCGTCGGGCCCGGCCGCCGGCGTCATGGGAAAAGACAGCAATCCCCATAACAAGACGCTCAATGGCAAGATGACCCGCCCCGCCTTTGAAACGAATATCTTGGCTCTAGTCCACATGGCTAAAACCACATTTTTCATCGTCGGCCACCGGTAAGGGGGCAACTCGATATAGAACGGCAGAAGACTCCCGCGAATGACCGTCTTGCTCAATAACAGCGCGCTTAAGATAGCGGTCAGCGCGCCCGCAGCATAAAGCCCGAGCAAGACCAGTCCCTGCAGGCCAAAAGGACCCCAGATGTTGATATCCGGGATGAAAGCGGCGATGAGCAATGTGTAGACCGGGATCCGCGCCGAACAGGTCATGAACGGCGCCACTAGCATCGTCTTGATCCGATCTGACGGCGAAGGGATGGTCCGCGTCGCCATGATCCCAGGCACCGCGCAGGCATGACAGGAAAGAAGCGCCACGAAAGACCGCCCTTGAAGCCCGACCCAGCCCATCAACCGGTCGGCGAGGAATGCGGCGCGCGCCATATATCCTACCGCTTCCAGTAGGTTGATCAAGAAGAAAAGGATCATGATCTGCGGCATAAAAACCAGCACGCCGCCGGCCCCCTCGATGACGCCGTGCACCAGCATATCCCGCAAAGGACCCTGCGCCATGACCGATCCCGTCCATTCCCCAAACCGCTCGAACGCTCCGGAAAACGCATCCATCACAGGAACCGCCCACGCAAAGATCGCCTGGAACAAGAACGCCATGACCGCGAGAAACACCGCCGGACCCGAGACCGGATGCAAGACGACGCGGTCGATCATCCGGGATAACCGGTCATCATGCGACGGAGGCGTATAACACGCAGACAGCACGTCTTGCGACCAGGACGCACGCTGCGCCGCCGTAGTGCGAACCCGCTGCAGTCGAGGGACCGGCCAAGCCGCAGCATCCGCGACAGAGTGTTTGAGCCCTTCGATACCGATGCCCCGATGGCCGATGATAGGGAACACCGGCGTCCCGAGGGCGCGGCTGAGCCTATTGATATCCAAGCGTCCACCCCTAGCCGCGATCTCATCGTACATAGTGACGGCAACGGCCATCGGCATCCCTTCCCTGGCTACCGATGCCAATAAACCCAAGGAGCGATGTGGCGAACTGCCATCCAGGACAAAAAGTACCGCACCGGGACGAGGCTCGTGTCCATATTCGCCAGACAATATCTTTTGCGTGATCGCCTCGTCGGGATTCATCGACGAGAAGCCGTATATCCCGGGAAGATCGAGCAAGCGCACCCGCGTAGATCCCCCCCTCAACCAACCGGACTTTTCTTCGACCGTGACCCCCGGATAATTCGCGACCTTCTGGCGCATCCCGGTCAAGGCGTTGAATATAGTCGTCTTGCCGCTGTTAGGCGATCCGGCTAATGCGACCGTCAATCCAAGCGGCCGGGTGACGAGAACCCCGGACTCCCCTTTCTCCAGTACCACGCTTTCAACGGGCATCTTTACTACCCACCCTGCGCACCCGGATGTGGCGCGCATCCTCTCTCCTTAAGCAAAGCACGCTACCGCGCACACCGAACGCGATCGGATCGCCTAACGCAGCCGTATGGAGTCGGCGCACGGTTTCTCCCGCGAGAAGACCCATATCCTCGAACCGCTCCCGGCGCTCGACAGGGAATTCATCGTCATAACCGCAGACAACGGACGGTTCCCGCTCATCCATCTCATCAAGCGGATATACGCTACCTGGATCGTTCGTAAACATAGTCATATCCTCCAAGTGACGCCTGAAAGCAAAGCGTAGTCCGTATCAGGACGGCTCATCGCGGCTTTCACGCCGATATCGAAATCAAAACTATCAGCGAAGGGGACGATGAATCCGGCAAGCACTGCGCTTAACAATGTCTTTGATGCATCCTCATGATTGTTCTCAAAATATGCGTTACCGACGGCGCGCAACCGCCTTCCGATAGACATGACGGCGGCCAGCGATCCGTGCAGCCGCTCAGAGATATGACGCGACCCATTATGACCGTGCACATAACCTACATTCGTATGCAGACCCAAAGCGCCGGCCTCTCTGCTGGCGATCAGGAACAACCCGAACCGCGGTTCGCCGGCGCCTAATCCACGCGCGGAGTCGCCCGTGGGGACCGTCAATCCCGGTTTAACGGCCAAAGAGAAAGGACCGGCCTGATGAAAACGCCACTTCAATTCCACCGAAGCGTCCGAAAGGCCCGCTTCGTGCGATGTTGACCCGGACTCACGCGTCATCCAACGCCGGTAAGGGAACGCCCAGACAGCGTCCAACGACCCCGCCAAACCAACGGAGAGCACCCCCTGGGCGCCGACCTCCCTGGTCAACGCCTCGCCCTCCCTGTCCGTTGCGAACTCCGAGTTCGCCTCGAATTGCATCCGGCCGTTCCCCTGTGTCCCAGCGTCATCAGTGACTAAAGGATGCGCGGCCCATGACGCAACGGCCGTGAAAAACAATGATAGAAACAGAAAAGCGCCGCACTTGCCGCGCGGCAAGCATCCGATCCTTACCAAGCACACATCCGTCGACATGGCGCCTCCTATGATTTTTAGTATCACTTGATACTCATTATCATCAATGGCATAAAAAATTTTTATGTTACTCCCGCGCGTCGGCACGACGCGCAATGGCCGAACACCTCATGGCGATGCCCCATCGCGGTGAAATCGAACTTTGAAGCCAACCTGTCCTGCTGCTTCTGGCAATCCATACACTCGAATTCCTGGATCGACCCGCACGACACGCAGATCGCATGGTCATGTGCTGGCCGGTCCCAGTGGATCTCGTAGTACGCGGTGCCATTACCTTTCATGACACAACGGGCCAACTTGCAACCCTCCAACAACCGCAAGGTGCGAAACACCGTGGCCTTCCCGATCGTGACGTCCTCTTTCCTGACGGCTTTAAAGATCTCATCAGCGGACAGATGCCGGGTCGAGCGTAATAGATAGGTGAGGATGACGTGTCTCTGATGCGTCGGTCGCAAGCCCTGGTCGACCAGATAGGAATGGAACTTAGCGACGATATCCCGCCGCCAATTCGTCGAGCCGACTCCGACCGACTTGTTTTGCGCGAAGAGTACGATCTCTTGAGGAAGATGTGGCGCTTGCTTGTGATTCATTGAATCAGTTGAGAACCATTATCATAATACAAATTCCGCTCCGCCTAGGTCAAGAGCGCGCCGCCTTCACATCGAACGTTTTTCATGCTACACTCGATACTAGTATGAAGAGTTTGATGAGATCGATGGCCTGCGCGCTTCTGGCGCTATGCATACAAACCAGCATCATCGCTTCTTGCCAAGCATCACTGACCAAAGCATCATGTTCCTGCGACTGCCCTAAAGATGGGGGCAATGATTGTTGTGTCAAAGGCCAGCAAGCGGGACCCCTGATCGCGACGGCCAAAGAAGTTTCTAACCTACTCTTGATCACGGACCCGACGGCCACCGCCAACGCGCCCGTCCTGGTAAGCGAACAAGCGCTCACGCGATGGCTGCCGGTTCTTTCCCATCCACCACCAGTTCCAAACAGCCTTTCCCCTCCTTTAGTCTAACCGAGACGGCGATCTTCGTCATCTCGGTATCATTGCTCCGGTGATTTCAAGGCTAACGGCCATGTCCCACCGGAAAATCAACAGCTTGTCTCAAAATAGATATAAAGGAGCGAATATGAATGAAAAGAATATCCAGGGGGATCGCGCGGCGATGGTCGCAAGCATCGTTCTATTAACGATCATGGCGATACCCGTAAACGCCCAAGATTCAAGCTCCGTTTCATCCAGCACGATAAATCTCAAGCAAATCCTCGATATAGTCGAGCAGAAAAACCCCGAGATCCTCGCGGCGAAAAGAAACTGGGAAGCGAAAAGGAAAAGGACCGTCCAGGCGGCCACGCCGGACAAGATCAAGCTTGATATCGAGAGGATGTATGCGCCTTTGGATCAAAACGTCAGTGGCGGCGCTCAAGAGAAGAGTTTTTTAATAACCCAGGAGATTCCCTTCCCCACAACGCTCTACTTGAGACATTCCTTCGCATCTAAAGAGGCGGCCATGGCCGGCGAAGCGTACAGGGCCAAGGCCCGCGAAACACGTTCTCGCGCCCGAACGGCTTACGCCATGCTTTACCTGACGGACAGACAGCTTGAAATCTTTAAAGAAAACATCGAACTCATGCGCCGCTTCGCCAAGGTCGCTGAATCCAAGTATGCCGCCGGCCATGTGATCCAATCTGATGCGCTAAAAGCTCAAGTGGAATTGACCAAGATGCTTAGCATGGAAATCATGCTTTTCCAAGAAAAGCAGGTTGCCCAGGCCATGATCAATGCCCTGATGGGCCGCCCGGCGAATTCCCCGTTGGGAACCCCTGACGATCCGGAACCTCGAAAGCTAGATGCAAAATTCGAAGATATGCAAACCTTGGCATTCTCCGAACGGCCGGAACTCAAAAAAGCCTTTTTCGCCTACCAAAAGGCTTCCACCTCGTTATCGCTGGCGCGTTCCGAATACCTTCCAGATCTTATGTTGGGATATCGCAGAAGGAACGATCCCATGAAAGGCAATTCACATGATGCCATCCTGGGACTGTCACTGCCACTTTGGTTTTGGAAACCCGCCGCTATGACCCAAGAAGCCAAGGCGGAAAAAGAAATGGCTGCGGCTGAACTTGAATCAATGCAGGTTGCAACTGACGCTGAACTCAGGATCGCCTGGATACGCGCCGAGACCACGCAACGCCTGGCGGAAATCTACCGGACCAGCGTCCTTCCGCAAGCGCAAGCAGCCCTCAAAATAGCCGAGGCAGGCTACCAAGCCAATAAATCCAACTTTCTCGATCTTTTGGACGCGCAGCGCACATTGCTTAATTTTCGTTTGGAGTACTACCGATATCTAGCCGACTACGAAGAGCGTTTGGCTGAATTGGAACGCATCGTCGGCAAGGAGTTGTGATCGAGATGAGAAACAAAAAATTATCGCTAGCGATCTTGACCGCGTGTGTCATAGGAGCAGGTGCAAGCTATTTGGTTTATCGACAGTTTGCCAGCCCAACAGCAGGCGATGTCGCGGGGTCCGTGAAATATTATTGCCCGATGCATCCAACCTATACCTCGGACCGGCCCGGGGATTGCCCCATTTGAAATATGAAGCTGATCCCCATAGAAAAAGAGGACGCATCTATGGATGCAAAGGCGACTCCGACCGAAACGCCCGGAAAAAAGTTCTGCATTCTGCATAAATGCCCAATGATGAATTGCCCGATGGAACTTCCTCTTGAGCCCGGGCAAAAGGTGACATGCCCTGTTTGCGGCAGCTTCACTGCTCCCGATCGACCGATGGGCAAAATCCTCTACTACCGCCAACCCATGCGGCCTGAAATCACCTCCGCAGAACCTAAAAAAGATGAGTCAGGTATGGATTACATTCCGGTCTATGCCCAAGATGAGAACGATAACGTTGGAGTCCAAGGACAAGCGACTACCCTCATCACCCCAGAACGTAGGCGGTTGATCGGCCTTAAGTCGGAACCCATCGTACGCCGCAAACTTTCTGTCATTATTCGCGCATCTGGCCGGGTAGCTTATGATCCTGATCTCTATAACACCATGACAGAATACCGCGAAGCGGTACGCGCCCGAGATCAAGTACGGGAAAGCCCCTTAACGGATGTGCGCGAACGCTCTGAAGCGCTGGTGCGATCATCAGAACTACGCTTACGCCAGATGGGCCTCTCGGATGAGCAGATCGAGGAAGCGAAACAAGCCGAGAGCCCTCCCACTAATCTTTTAGTGGGAGGCAAGGGCCAGTCAGTGTGGGTCTATGCCCAGGTTTATGAATACGAGATCGGCTGGATCAAGGTCGGTCAAGAAGTTGAGATCAATACTCCGGCATATCCGGGGCGGGTGTTCCACGGTCGGCTTAAATCGATAGACCCTAATCTGTCAGCCGAGACTCGGTCGCTTAGAGTCCGCATAGAAACGCCCAACCCCGAAGGCCTGCTCAAGCTGGAGATGTACGCCAATGCTCTTATCCACGCGGACCTTGGGATCAAGCTGGCTCTACCTGAAGCGGCCCTGTTCAATACAGGAGAACGCCAAGTGGTCTTTATCGACCTTGGCGATGGCCGCATCGAACCCAGGGATGTGCGCGTGGGACAAGAAGCAAGGGGCTATTACGAGGTTCTTTCTGGCGTGCGCGAAGCAGAGAGCGTGGTCACCTCGGCCAATTTCTTGATCGACTCGGAATCCAAGCTTAAGGCCGCGTTTGCGGGAAAAGCGCCGCAAGAAAAGAAAAAACGGCAAGAAGAACGCTCGCAAGAGCATCGCCACTAACATGATTGAAAAAATCATCGAGTTTTGCGCCCGGAATAAATTCATCGTATTCGTATTCGCCCTGGCTGCGACATCACTCGGCTGGTATTGTTTAAAGCGTGTACCCTTGGACGCGATCCCAGACCTCTCCGACACTCAAGTCATCATTTACTCACGCTGGGACAGAAGCCCGGACATCATGGAAGACCAGGTGACCTATCCCATCGTCACGGCGCTTTTGGGCGCCCCCAAGATCAAAACTGTCCGTGGATTCTCTGACTTCGGGTTTTCCTACGTCTACGTGATCTTTAAAGACGGAACCGATATCTATTGGGCCCGCAGTCGCGTCATCGAATATCTTTCCAAGATCTTACCCAGACTCCCTGAAGGCGTCAAAACCGAACTCGGGCCCGATGCCACGGGCGTGGGCTGGGTCTTCCAATATGCGCTCGTAAACAAAACCGGACAACTGGATTTGGCCGAGCTGCGCAGTTTCCAGGATTGGTATTTACGCTATTGGCTTCAATCAGTACCCGGCGTAGCGGAAGTGGCTTCCATCGGCGGCTTTCAGAAACAATACCAGGTCAATATCGATCCCAATGCGCTCGTGGCCTACAACATACCCCTGATGAAGATTGTAGACGCCATCCGCGACGGCAACAATGACGTGGGCGGCCGTTTGATGGAATTTGCCGGCACGGAATACATGGTGCGCGGACGCGGTTACGCCAAATCAGTCGAGGATATTGAAAAAATCGTCGTTGGCGGCGATATGAAGGGCACCCCGATCTTGGTTAAACATTTAGGCCAGGTAGCGCTGGGTTCCGAGATCCGCCGTGGCGTCACAGATTTAGACGGAGAAGGTGACGTCGTAGGCGGCATCGTGGTGATGCGCCACGGGGAGAACGCCCTAAACGTCATCCGGCGTGTCAAAGCCAAGATCGAAGAAATCAAACCATCGCTCCCTCCGGGAGTTGAGATCGTCACCACTTACGACCGCTCCGAACTCATCGACCAGGCGATCGACACCGTCACCGAGGCCCTGACCCTTGAGATCATCATCGTGTGTCTGGTGATCATTGTTTTTCTTCTGCATTTCCCCAGCGCGCTTCTACCCATCACCAATCTACCCATCGCCACGATTTTGAGCTTTATCCCCATGTATCTGATGAAGGTCACTTCCAACGTGATGTCTTTAGGCGGCATCGCGGTGGCCGTAGGCGACATGGTGGACGCCTCGATCGTGATGTCCGAGAACGCCCATAAACGTATCGAAGAATGGGACAAAAAAGGACGCAAGCGCGATATCAGGGATGTCCTCATCAAGGCCATGCAAGAAGTGGGACCTTCCGCGTTTTATTCCCTGCTTATCCTGGCGATCGCGTTTTTGCCGATCTTCGTTCTTGAAGGGCAAGCCGGGCGGCTGTTCAAGCCCTTGGCCTACACTAAGAACTTTTCTCTGGCCATCGCCGCGTTCCTAGCCATCACGCTGGCTCCGGCGGTGCGTTTGTTTTTTACGCGCATCGACCCTTATGATTTCAAACCTCG
>JBBTGF010000128.1:13018-19894 GCA_038041525.1 Elusimicrobiota bacterium
GTGGCGGGATGGCTAGCCAAGATAGCGACGACCCTGTTTGTCGGCAGGCTTTACCCTGAAGAAGAGCACCCCATCAGCCGGCCCATGTTCAAGATCTACCAACCCGCAGTGGAATGGGTAATCAAGAAGCGCAAGTGGGTGATCATCAGCGCGATGGGTTTGGTTGCGCTCACCATACCCGTGTTTTTCCAGATCGGATCAGAGTTCATGCCTCCACTCTATGAAGGAACCATCCTTTACATGCCCACCACCCTTCCGGGCATCTCGGTGACCGAAGCACAGAAACTTCTGCAAACCCAGGATCAGGTCTTAAAAAGCTTCCCAGAAGTCGACAGGGTGTTCGGCAAGGCTGGCCGTGCCGAAACCTCCACGGACCCCGCGCCCTTCTCGATGATGGAGACAACGGTGATCCTTAAACCTCAAGACCAATGGCGGCCCATGCATCGCTGGTACTCCTCTTGGGTACCTGGGATCTTTAAAGCGCCCTTCCGAGTCATCTGGCCCGAACATATCTCTTATGACGAACTGATCGATGAGATGGATAACGCCATGCGTTTTCCGGGGGTCACCAATGCCTGGACTATGCCGATCAAAGCCAGGATCGACATGCTGACGACCGGGGTCAGAACGCCCATCGGGATCAAGATCTTTGGACCAGACTTAAAAGTGATCGAAGAACTGGGCACACGCATGGAAACATTACTTAATGGCATATCCGGAACAAGAAGCGTTTACGCGGAAAGGACCGCGGGTGGCTATTTTGTCGATTTTGAGCTCAAGCGCGACGATCTGGCGCGCTATGGACTGACCATCAAAGAAGCCGAGATGGTCATCATGTCAGCTATCGGCGGCGAGCCCATCACTACCACGATCGAAGGCCGCGAGCGCTACACGGTCAATGTCCGCTATGCCCGCGAATTACGCGACACCCTGCCCAAGCTGCGCCGGGTCCTGGTACCCACGATGTCGGGCGCTCAGATTCCTTTAGAGCAGCTAGCTGACATCAAGCTTGTTTCCGGCCCCTCGATGATTCGAGACGAGAACGGCATGCTGGCCGGCTATGTTTATGTGGATATGACAGGACGCGATATCGGCGGCTACGTGAAAGACGCCAAAGCTGCCGTACTCTCCGGCCTCGAGCTTCCTGCCGGGTATTCCCTGGTTTGGAGCGGGCAGTATGAGAACATGCAAGCCATGAAAGAAAAGATGATGATCGTGGTTCCTGTGACGCTTTTCATCATTGTGATCCTCTTGTTCTTGAACACCCGCTCTTGGGTAAAGACTGGGATCGTACTGACTGCCGTTCCTTTCAGCGCCATCGGCGCCATCTGGCTCTTATGGGCGCTGGATTACAACCTAAGCGTCGCGGTCTGGGCCGGCATCATCGCTCTTTTAGGACTAGACGCCGAAACTGGCGTCTTCATGCTGCTTTACCTCGATCTTGCGTACCACGACCGGGTCAAAGAAGGCCGCATGCGGACATTCGAGGACTTGAAAGAAGCGGTGATCCATGGCTCGGTCCGCCGCATCAGACCCAAGGTGATGACTGTGGCCACTAACTTTCTAGGGTTCCTTCCTATCCTCTGGGCCACTGGATCAGGCGCGGACGTCATGAAACGCATCGCCGCGCCCATGTTAGGAGGCTTATCCACGTCATTCATCCTCGAACTTCTCGTCTATCCGGCGATTTATTTCATCTGGAAATGGAACTACGAGATGAAACAAGGAACCGTCGATGTCAGTCAGTTTGATATCCAAGCTATGAAAGGTTGAAAATCAGTTGCAAAAGGAGGCAATAATGCGAAAAAGAACAAAAGTATGGCTGGGCGCTCTGGGATTCACCTTGGCCTTAGCTGGCGCGGTCATGGCGGATAAGGATCACAAAGGCAAAGAGCATCACGACATGGTCTGCCCCATGAAAATCGCAGGCGCCCAGGTACGCGTCAATGAGATAGAATCGGGCGTCGTTATCCACATAACATCAGAGGATCCGGTCGTGATCAAAAAAATCCAAATAACGGCCTCGCAGATGCTAAAGCAACACGCGGCAATCCCAGAAAACAACGCCACCGCAGCAGCAACCTACACCTGCCCCATGGGTTGCTATACAGGGCCTAAAACCCAGGATGGACGTTGCCCTAAATGTGGGATGAATCTCAAGAAACGCTAAGCGTTAAAGCGCAAGCACGAAGAAAGGATCCAATGGTGAGAATAAAAACATGGCGGCGGGCAGCCGCGCTGACCGCCGCCATGTTAGGGCTGATAAGCGCGCGGGCGTGGTCGCAACACGGAGGGCACGCGATGTCTGCGCCAAGCTCAATTTCCGCAGATGACGCAAGGAGCCATTTTAAGCGTCTTGAGAAAATTCAGAGAAAGATCGACAACATTGACAGAAAATTGGAAGGCAAAAATCTCTTGACTAAAAAGCGGGCCAAACTAGAGAAAAAACTGGATAAACTTCTAAAAGAAAAAGGCAAGCTACTTGACGGTCATTAGAGTAATGCCGAGCAAGGAGGAATTGAAGCAATGAATGAACACGGCGATCTGGGAGTTGGGATGATTATTTTGGCAGTCGGCATGATGGCCGGAATGTTTCTCTTTGGGGGACGCTTAATGCATGGGGGGCATAAAAAAGAAACTCACGGTCAAGAATCAAGCCGATCCCTTAACCAAGAAACTCAAGAATCTACGGCAACGCTCAAGGAACAGAATCATAAACATTGATCGGAATATTCAGACTATGATGCGCAACGCCAAAATGCTTCTAAACGCTTTTCTATGCTCACTGACCCTGGCGCTCGGCGCGCCGCTGGCAAGCCACCAAGGGAAGCGTCACGATTCGGGTATCCCCCCGGTCGATGCCAAACAATCCGTCGACGGGATAAAACAGGTCAACAATCGTTACCTTGTAGAGATCGAACCGATCTTCAACAACAAATGCTTTGACTGCCATGCCACGGTCAAGAAGTTGCCTTGGTATGCCAAAATCCCCGGGCCAAGGCATCTGATCGAACGAGACATCCGGGAAGCGAAAAAGCATATGGATATGACCCATGATTTCCCCTTCGCCGGGCACGGGACGCCCTCAGAAGACATCGACGCCTTGGAGGGCGTCATCAAAAAGGGTTCTATGCCACCTATGCGCTACAGGGTCATGCATCGCGGATCGCAACTCACCAGGGAGGAGGCCGGAAAAATCCAAAACTGGATCGACGCAAGCAAAGTCATGCTGACATCGGAAACGTGGAGGACAAGAAAATAAAAAATAAGGATCACGCGATAGACGCGACGATGGATACTCAACACTACTTGAATTGTAACTATTATCTTTTCAGCGGATCAGGCGCCAATTTCACTGTCAATAACGCGAGACCTGGCTTCTAGGGAAGCGATCTCATCACCGATCTCTTTAACCTTGGCGTAATCGACATGGATGGCAGGATCTTCAAGCGTCTTAGCCAGCGCCGCGACCTTCTCTTTGATCTCGACTGACTCGCGCTGTAAACGCTCTTGGTTGCGCTTGGCCTCTCGCTCCTTCGCACGCTCTTGACGGACTTCTTTGGAACTCTGCTTGGTCGCCACTTCGGGAAGCTTCTCGACGATGATCGGCTCACCGCGGGATTCACTCAAAAGCTGCTTCTGCCGGTGCTCAAAATACTCATAATTCCCCGGATAAAGGGCAATCTTGCCATTGTTGACATGCGCGGTATGGGTCGCCAATTGATTAACAAAATAGACGTCATGACTGATGAAGCACAAAGTCCCCTCGAAATCCTTGAGCGCCGAGATCAGGGCATCGACACTCGGCATATCAAGATGCGTGGTCGGTTCATCCATCAATAAGACGTTGGGCGGATCGAGTAGCAACTTGACTAATGCCAGACGGCTCTTCTCTCCGCCGCTCAACACACTGACCTTTTTAAATACGGCATCCCCCGGAAAGAGAAATGTGCCTAAGACCGTCCTGATAAAAGTCTCGGTCTGACCGATCTGCGTATTGTCACAGGCTTCCGCGAAAACGGTACGACTGGGATTGAGCATGTCATCCCTGTGCTGCGAATAATAACCCACCTTGGCATTGAGCCCGATGACGCGCTCGCCGGAATCGATGGGGATAACGCCGCCCAATATCTTAAGCAACGTCGATTTCCCCGCCCCGTTGTGACCTACCAGAGCGATACGCATACCACGCTCCAAAACGAAATCAAGCCCCTGGTAAACCTTGAGGTCGCTATAGGACTTGCTGACATTCTGCAAAGTCAACACGCGCGCTCCGGCGCGCGATGGTTGCGGAAACCTGATCTTAGCGATCCTCATCTCCCTGGGCAACTCGATGATATCGAGCTTCTCCAAACGCTTCATCATGCTCTGCGCGCGCGACGCCGAAGACAAGCGCGCGGAATTGCGCGAGATAAAATCCTTCATCTCCGCGATCTGTTTCTGCTGTTGGTAATATGCGCTCTCGAGCTTCTCTTTTTCCCGCTCTCGCGCTTCCAAGAAATCTTCGTACGTCCCCCAATAGACTTTCAAGTCGTGCTCCAAGACGCTGACGATGGCCGGGCACACGGAATTCAAGAACGCCCTGTCGTGCGTGATGAGGAAGATAGCGCCGGGGTATCCCTGCAGATATTCCTGGAACCACAGCAACGCCTCAAGGTCAAGATGGTTGGTAGGCTCATCAAGCAGCAAAAGCTCGGGCTCTTGCAAAAGCAATCGCGCGATGGCCACACGCATGGCCCAGCCGCCGCTTAATTCAGAGACTTTTTTATCAAAATTCTTATTGGCGAACCCGAGACCGGCCAAGATGGATTTAGCCTTAGCCTCGATGCGGCCGTCAATATCCTCGATATCACCGAGAGTCTCCGACAAGACGCTGCCTGCGCCAAAATCCGCCCGCTCTTGCGGCAGATAACCGATCTTAGCGCCCTTGCGTATCTGTATCTCGCCTTTATCGGGCTCTTCTTTGCCTAGCAATATCTTAAAAAGCGTCGATTTTCCCGAACCATTAGGACCAACCAAGGCATAACGGTCGCCGTCGTTGATCTGTAAACTGGCGTTCTTAAAGATAGTCTGGTAGAAAAAATCTTTGTAGAGGTTACGGATGGTGACCATGACGATTACTTTGCCTGTGCCTTATCTTTGATACCGAAAACCCGGGCCGCGTTATCATGGAACACCGCCCGCCAATGTTCCTTGGGGATGGCTTTCTTGAACGCCGCGACCGCGGAAGGAATGTCCGTCAACGGCCAGTCAGAACCAAACATCAGCTTCTTCGGGTCTTCCACGTAACCGAAGACCCAAGCCAAAGATTTGACCATGTAAGTATCGACATCCGTTATCGGCTGTTCATCGAGATTCCCGATAAGCATTGCCGAGCCATCAAGATACACATTTGGATTCTTATAAGCCACTTCGGCGGCGGACTCGATCCAAGGATTGCCGCAATGCGCCAAGACGAAATCCACTCGTGGATGGTCGACCGCTACCTCGTCGACCGTCAACGGATCAGCATATTTGAGCTTCCCCTTCACCGAATACGTGTCGCCGGTGTGAAAAACCACGGGTACATGGTACTTTTCAGCCAAACGATAGACCGGTTCATACATAGGATCAGCGGCATAGCGGTAGATGTAGCCAAGATAGACCTTGACGCACTTAAAACGGCCCTCTTTGAGCCCTGCTTCAAGCTTATCGAGGTCAGGACTCTCGGTGATACCCGCGCAATGCGCGACGTTGTGGACGCCAAGATCCACATAACCCGCTTCCAGGTCGTGCGCATGCGCCACGGCCCCCACTGCGCCCGCTTTGCGTAATTGCCCAAGGTATTCATCAAGCGTGTTAGGGATACCACTAGTACGCTCGGGCTGGTCGTCAAAATCCGTATGCGTGTGCGCGTCAATGACAGCCAAAGGCGCACCCGGACGCAGGCTCGCACAGCCCGCTAAAGGCAAAATAACGACAAACAAGATCTTCCTCATATTGGAATGACACTATTATATCCTGCCCGCCCGACATTGACCCAAGCATTAAAAAAATGGTTATCATAATGGCATGGCTGTCAAGATCGAACTCGGCGGTTTTGGGCGCTACGTGGACAAGCTCTTCAAGAAAGGGCCTGAACTCAAAACCGCGTATCTAGCCGCACTGAAGAAGGATCCGATCAAAAAGATCAAGGTCAACGCTTTCGAAAAAGAACTCTACGAGACCCTGCGCAAAGATCCTCTGGCGCGGCGTAATTTCTTTGAGAACCTCTCTGCCTTGCCACAAGCCACGCAGATCAAGATCCTACGCCGCTTCCAGGGCCTCGCCAAGGCTAAGAACTGATGGACTTAGGATTGTTCTTCTGGCGGCTCACCCGGCCGCTCAAGGCGCTCTGGCACCGAGGTTTCGAGGTGGGCGACAGATTCCCGGGTTTCAGCCTGACCGATACGCACGGAAAAAACCATGCCGTTCCCACGAAGATGGGAGACTCCTGGACCATGCTCTGGTTCACCAACCTTTGTGAAAGCTGTCAAACAAAGATCCCTTTATTGGCTGACTTACACAACAAAGCTTCCGGCAAGGTGCAAATACTAGCCATCAGCCTATCGGGCAATGACAAGGCCTTGACGGATAAGATCGCGGCGCAAAGCCCCTTCCCTGTGCTTCCCGACCCCGAAGACATCGTAGCCAGCAAGATCGGGCTCTCGCATCCGCCGCAGACCTGCCCGTTCCACAATCTCTTCATCTTGGACAAGGACAGGCGCATCGTTTTCCGTCATCATCTCTCCGCGATGAAGCCGGAGGCCTTTCGGTCTTTGTGGAAGGAAACGGGAAGCAAGAGCAAACGAGCGTATGCTTCCGCCGCCGTCGTTCATCCCAAAGCTGACCCAGAGC
>JBBTGF010000129.1:0-1547 GCA_038041525.1 Elusimicrobiota bacterium
CGAGAGGCAAAGGCGGGGTCGACGGCCTTAAAGGCGCTGTTGGCACAGCCAGCAAAGGCAAAGGGAAAGGTTTTCAAGAGCAGTCGGGCTATACCAGCGCGGCCTTCCAATCACCCAAAAACGCCTCGACAGTCAATACCCCGGGCATGACCGCACCAGTCACCAGCGACCTTAAAGACACAACCATGCCAAATGATCTAAAGCAGAACAATATAGCCTGTCCAAATAAAGGTGAAGTTAAAAATGCACAAGGAGTCTGCACGAAGCTTGGTTCCAACAAGAACGAACAACTTACCGACGAGCATAAAGGCACAAAACTTACCATCTCAATCATGATCTTAGCCGCTGCCGGACTCGGCGTGGCCCTGGCGCTCATGTCTAAAACGACCGGCAGTGGCGTATTGCAGGCGACGAACTGGGTATGGTGGGGCATGTACGCAGCGCTGCTGGCAACCATCGCCGTCATCTTCGTTATGGCCAAAGGACTCATGGGTAGCGGGGACGCCACGGCGGTTGCTGCTGGATCGGGTTTCATGGGCTCGGCAGCAGGACTCGCAGTCGGCGCACTTATGATGCTCATCGACTCCTTCAAATCGAGCGCGGTTTTCGCGTTCGCCATGAGCGGCGCTATGTCATTGATCCAACTTTTAAGCGGGAGCAAAAAATGATGCACAACCGGGGGGAATCCAGCTAGCAAGGAGCTCACTATGAGAATGAACACGAACCCTAAAATGAAAAAGTATTTAGTCCTTCTACTTTTGCTCGGTGGGACTGCGGGGGCATCCCTCATCGTATTTACGGTGATACTGCCTTCATCGAAGAAGAATGTCCGCCATGACACGCAAGCCTTCGGCGACCTGCTACAAGACCAGCAGATGCAGGATAATTTCGACGATGCCACTATGCCCGATGAGCTGCTGCGTGCACAACGCGCTAAGCAGGCCGGCAACCAATTCGCGTCAGCGAATTACGGCAAAGGCTCGCTTTCTTACGTTAAAGGATCGTTGGAGCAAGGGGAGGGCGCGCAGGGCGATGAGAGTGCAGAGGGCGCGAAGGGTGGCGGAAAGGGAGGATATGACTCTGGAGGAAGCTCTCCTTTAGTGGGCGCCAAGAACCGGCTTGACAAGGCTGGAGGCTCACTTGGCTCGCGCAAAAGCGCATTCGGCGCTGACGGTTCGGGTTCAGGGGCAGGATCGTCCGGCCAGGGCAGCCGTTCGGGCACAGGAGCGGGCACAGGTTCCGGCAAAAGCGGCGGCAATGATCTACGGCAAGCTGACAATCTAGGTAAGGGCTCGATGGCTCGTTCAGCCAACGCACGCGCAGGCAGGAGTTTGCGCAAAGGTGCGGGTTCCGGCAAAAGCGCGGTTGGGAACTTAAAGAAAAGCGCCATGGGCGCGCAATACGCCATGAAATCCGCGCCCGGCCCCGATATCGCGGCAGGCGCCGGCAATATGCTCTTCGCGGGTGGCGAAGGCGGTCAAGCCCTACAGGCCAGCGGCCTCGGGATGAGCCAAGGAGGACTGACCTCATCGGATTTGACATCAACG
>JBBTGF010000130.1:0-437 GCA_038041525.1 Elusimicrobiota bacterium
TATCATCGGTGGCAGGATCACGGTCGACGGTCAAGAGTGTGTTATGGGTATTTTCCGTGATGCGACGCCGCGCAGGCTGGCTGAAGAATCTTTAAGGCTCAGTGAAGAACGGTATCGCAAGCTTTTCGAGAGCTCGCGGGACGCGATCATGACTTTGGCCCCGCCTACTTGGAATTTCACCTCCGGCAACGAGGCTACGGTCAAGATGTTCGGCGTTGAAAACGAAGTGATTTTTACCGCGCTGGGCCCCGGAGTCCTTTCGCCGGAGTCACAGCCCGACGGTAGGTCTTCGGCGGACAAGGCCAAGGAGATGATCGGGATCGCCATGGAGAAAGGTTCGCATTTTTTTGAGTGGACCCATCGGCGTTACAACGGGGAGCCGTTCCCGGCGACCGTGCTATTGACCCGGGTGACTATCGCGGGAGAGACGTTACTGC
>JBBTGF010000130.1:447-4738 GCA_038041525.1 Elusimicrobiota bacterium
AAGCGTATCGAGATGGAAAGGGAGGCATTGAGAGCGCAGTTCTTGCAGTCGCAGAAGATGGAAGTCGTGGGCCAGTTGGCTGGCGGGATCGCGCATGATTTCAACAATATCATGACCGCTATCTTAGGATGCGCCAGGTTCCTGAAAGAGGACATCGACGCAGGCAAAGGCCGCATTGAGGATATTGAGGAGATCATCGCGTCCGCTAACCGGGCGGCGGATCTGACCAAGAACCTGTTGTCGCTTAGCCGTCGGCAGGTCTTGCGGTCGGTCGTGGTCAGCCTTGATACCGTGATCGCTGAAATGGAGAAGATGTTACGCCGTATCATGCGCGAAGACATAGAGCTCCTCATACGGCTTGAGTCTGGACTCCGACATGTCAAAGTCGACCCGGGACAGATCGAGCAAGTGATCTTGAATTTGGTCATCAATGCGCGTGACGCCATGCCGAAAGGGGGAAGGCTGACGATCAAAACCGTCGGCGTCTTATTGGACGGCGAGTATTGCCGCAGATACGCCGGGGTGCGGCCGGGAGATTATGTCATGTTGCAGATCGGTGATACGGGTATAGGCATGGATAAAGTGACACAGGAAAAGATTTTCGAGCCCTTTTTTACCACCAAGTCACCGGGAAAGGGCACAGGCCTCGGTTTGTCGACAGCTGACAGTATCATCAGGCAGAGCGCGGGTCATATAACGCTTGAAAGTGAGCCCGGCCGCGGCAGTACGTTTTGTCTGTATTTTCCTGTCGTCGCACAGACCGCCGTTATCCCTTTTGCTGGCCGACAGGATCGGGATAGAAGGAGGGGTTCGGAGACTGTCCTTGTCATCGAAGATGAGAATGTCGTGCGCTCCGTGATCAAGAGGATATTGGAGAAATTCGGTTATACGGTTTTAGAAGCTGGGACCGCGCAGGATGCCGCGCTCTTGGTCCAGAAGCATAAAGGCTCCATCAATCTCGTGTTGTCGGACGTGGTGCTTCCCGATAGCGACGGCTTGGAGCTTTTCGAGCGGCTCGCGCCCGAGCTCGACGGGGTCAAAGTGATCTTCATGTCGGGTTACCCGGGTAGTGCTTCCATACGCAGGGAGGCTATCGGAGGCGGGTTGAATTACATCCACAAGCCGTTCACTCCGGAAGCCTTGATCGACAAGGTCCGCGACACCCTCGACGCGCCACCCGGCGATTGATTTTTCTCGGCAGAGGATGTCTAAAGGTATCGAAGTATGCATAAAAGCCATCAAGGAGTTCCTTGATGGTGAGGTCATATGACCACTATCGGCGCAGGTCAGGCTAAGAGGATGAAGATCCTTGTCATCGACGATGACGCGCTTATCATCAAGCTGTTGGTGGCCGTGCTTTCGGGTGAGGGTTACGAGGTCATCTCGTCGGATAACCCTGTCGATGGCATCGAGAGGGTCGCGCGCGATAAGCCGGACTTAGTCATCTTAGACCACTACATGGAGCCTATCACCGGGATGGACGTGTTGGCGCAGCTTCGCCGGGACGCCGGGTCGCTTAGGACGCCGATCTTGATGCTGACGGCGGCCAATACCATCAAGAGCGTCAATATGGCGTTTGACCTGGGAGCCACTGACTACATCACTAAACCGGTCAATCTTGATAAGTTGCGTAGAAAGGTGGATGCGTTGCTGGCTGCTTGTCGATGATTATTTTTGCAATAACCGACCTTTTACCGGGAGGGACGCCTCTTGCGCCTGGGCGCTAGCGGGGGTAAGCTTGTCTGTTAGGGGTAGGTTTCAATGGGGAGGGCGTCATGGCTGACTATACCAGGAAGTACAAGATATTGGTCATTGACGATGATGAGAATATCCGCAAGTTGTTGACCGCCATCTTGCAGAGTAGCGACCATGAGGTCATTTTAGCCGATGGACCTGCGGAAGGTTTGGTGGCGGCTTTACGGGAGCGTCCGGACCTGATCTTGCTCGATATCTTCATGGAACCGGTCAACGGGTTGCAGGTCCTCTCGCAATTGCGCAAGATAGTCGCCTCGACGAAGGTGCCCATCATCATGCTGACCGCCGCCAATACGGTCAACAGTATCAATCAGGCTTTCGAGTTGGGAGCCAATGATTACATGACTAAGCCGATCGATTTCAATATGTTCAAGCAAAAGGTGGATCACTGCCTACAGCAATGAATGGCGAAGATGATGACGCAGCGAGCATTCTATTGGTGGATGATTCAATCAGCATTCATGCGTTGATCAGGAGTTATCTGGCGCCGGCGGGTTATGCGCTAGAGGTAGCGGGTAACGGCATGATCGGTTTTGAAAAATTCCGTCAACAGCGCTTCGACTTGGTGCTTATGGATATGCGCATGCCGGTGCTTGACGGCATCGGCGCCACTCGGCTTATCAGGGATTGGGAGCGTCAGCAGGGCAAGCGGGCCGTTCCCATATTGGCGTTCACTACTATCAGTAAAAAGGAAGATCAAGAGGCATCGTTAGCGGCTGGGTGTACGGGGTATCTTGTCAAACCGATGCATCGGGATGCGTTGCTAAAAGCGATCGCTGAAGCCATCGCCGCGGGGGGGACGCCATGATACGGCCCAAGGACGATATTCCTGAAGAAGTCTTGGCTTTGATCCCTGATTTTTTGAATAATGTTCGTCAAGACGTCGAGTCGCTTAAGGGGGCCGCAGCGCGCGATGATTATGTCACGCTTGCGATGATTGCGCATCGCCTCAAAGGTGACGGCGCGAGTTTTTTTCTCGATGAGTTGAGTGAACTCGGCAAGCGGCTTGGTATCGCTGTCAAGGCGAAAGATGCCGAGGGTATCAGAGCCAGCATCATGGCCGTCAGTGAGTGCGTCAAGGAGGAGTGACGATGGCAGCGGGTGGTGAGCAGTCAGGTAAGAAGGCGAGGATCCTTGTCGTCGATGACGATGAGAACATGCGTAAGCTCTTATCAGTCGTGTTGACCAGTAAGGGCCATGAGATTTTTTTAGCCAGCGGACCTATCGAAGGCATCGAAGCCGCGGCGCGCAAGAAACCGGATCTTATCGTGCTCGATCTGTTCATGGAACCCATCAGCGGCATGGATGTCTTGGTGCAGTTGCGCCAGGTCGAGAGTTCGGCAAAGACGCCGGTATTGATGTTGACTGCGGCCAACACCATCAACACGGTCAATCAGGCTTTTGACTTGGGCGTCACCGATTACATCACTAAGCCCATCAATCTCGATAGACTCCAGAAGAAGATCGCCGAACTGTTGGTTCGCGGGCCGCAGTAGGATGGATCATGAGAGTACGTTTCAAATATCTTTTTGGTAAGCCCAAACCGCAGGGTGAGCCGATCCCTGTCATCGTCGATCCCATCTTGCATGATATCGTTGACGGCTATCTTGAGGACGCTTTAGACCAAGCCGATGCGCTTGAGGAGGCTTGCAAGCAAAAGGATTTTGACGCCGTCGGTAAATTGGCTTTTACCATGTCAGGCCAGGGTGGCAGTTTTGGTTTCGATCAGATCAGCGTGTGGGGTGACGAGCTTGTCAAGGCGGCGAAAGAAGCGAAAACAGACGTCATCGATGACATCGTGCCTAAATATAAGGATTATTTAACGCGCGTGCAGGTCAGTTACGATTTGAAAAAGCGGACCGAGCGCCCACCGGAAGAATCTTAGCTTGCCCTTTAGTCACATTTAAAACTACCCCGAAAGACCCACTGCCTGGCGTGCGCTTTATGAAAAAATCTATCTGGGATGGAATCGCTATTGGAAGCGGTAAAGCTGCCCGAGACTGGCGCCTCCCGGCTCCTGGTTTTGCACCACATCCGTAAGTCCTTTGCTGGCGTGCAAGTGCTCCATGACGTCTCATTTGATTTGATTGCCGGCGAGGTCCATATCTTGGCCGGAGAGAATGGCGCGGGCAAAAGTACGCTCATCAAGGTCATTGCCGGCGCATTGACGGACTATGAGGGTGAGGTCCGCTTCGCGGGGGCAGATGTACGTTTTGTCTCACCTTACGAGGCTGCGCGTGCCGGTATCGCCGTCATCCATCAAGAATTATCGTTGGTCGACTCGCTTTCGGTGGCAGACAACATCTTTTTGGGCCGCGAGATCACCGGCTGGTCGGGCGTCGACCGTGCCCGCCAGATCGTGCGCGCGGCACAGGTCTGTGCGCAGTTGGGTTTGGGTATCGACGTCACGCGCGCCGCTGGGGACTATCCCATATCGGTCAGACAACAAGTCGAGATCGCCAAGGCGCTCGCTTTCGGCGCCAGTGTCATCGTCATGGATGAGCCTACCAGCGCCTTGAGCGCCCAGGAGACCGAT
>JBBTGF010000130.1:4748-14648 GCA_038041525.1 Elusimicrobiota bacterium
CGATAGGCTATTTGCCGTCATCGCGGGACTCAAAGAGCGCGGTTGTGGCATCATCTACATCACCCACCGGATGGAGGAGATCTATCGCATCGGTGACCGGGTCACGGTCTTGCGTGACGGCAAGAACGCGGGTACGGCTGCGGTCCGCGATTGCCTGCAAGAGGAGCTCGTCAGTTGGATGCTCGGCCGGCGATTGAGTGCACAATTTCCGCAACGCGCGCCGGTCTTGGGCCAGCAACGCCTGCGTGTTGAGGGATTTGCAGTGCCAGGTGATGAGGGTTGGCTCGTGCGTGATGTGTCGCTGACCGTCGCGGCCGGAGAGGTCGTGGGCGTGGCGGGTTTGCAAGGTTCGGGCAATAGCGAGCTTTTCGGCGGCATCTTCGGCGCTTATGATAGCGCTGTCGAGGGCAAGGTGTGGCTTGACGGGGAACCTTTCGCGGTACGCTCGCCTAAGCATTCGATCGCCAACGGGATGGCCTATCTGACCAATGACCGCAAGGCCACGGGACTCGTGCTTGAGCATGGAGTCGCGCAGAACATCACCATGGCGTCTTTGCGCGGCGTGTCCGTGGGCGGCTGGCTCTCTGGCACTAAAGAATCCGAGGCCGTGGCGCGCCGGGTGTCGGAGTTTTCCATCAAGACCACGTCGGTCGTATCCCCGGTAGCGTCGCTTTCCGGCGGTAATCAACAGAAGGTCGTCTTGGCGAAATGGGCCGAGACTCGACCTAGAGTCTTACTGCTCGATGAGCCGACGCGGGGCGTCGACATCGGGGCCAAGCATGAGATATATGAATTGCTCGCATCCTGGGCGGCGCGAGGGATGGCCATCATGCTCATCACCAGCGACTTGCAGGAGCTTCTGGCTTTATCAGACCGTATCATCGTGATGCATCGCGGCCGCATCAGCGCGGTTTTCACGCGCGGGGAGGCGACGCCGGAGAGGGTGCTCACGGCCGCGATGGGGGAGTGCGCCTGATGCGGGCGTTGTTGGCTAAGCCCTGGGTGCGGGCGCTCTCCGCTTTGCTCTTTGTTTTTATCGTGGGCATGATCTGCAACGCTGACGGCGCATTTTTGCGCTGGGGGACGCATCGGGACATGCTGCGGCAGGTCTCGGTCTATGGGATATTGGCCTGCGGCATGACTTTGGTGATCGTGACCGCTGGCATCGACCTTTCCGTTGGCAGCGTGCTTGGATTGACCGCGGTGCTTTTCTCCACTCTTGCGTTGCAAGCGGGTTGGCCCGCGTATCTGGCGATCCTTGCTTGCGTCAGCGCCGCGGTCCTTTGTGGCCTGTGCTCCGGCGGGCTCATCGCTTATTTCAGGGTCCAACCGTTCATCGCGACGTTGGCCATGATGGTGTTCGCCCGGGGCCTGGCTAAGTCCATCTCATCGGGCCAAAAGGTCACTTCGGCGGTCCAGGACGCGGATGGAAGTTATAGCTATGCCGGATTGCCGGATATCTACGGCATCATCGACCATAAGATATTGGCTGATAACATCGCGGTCGTCACGTTGGTTTTCTTGGTCTGCGTGGCCGGGTGTTGGGTGCTCTTAGAGAGGCTGCGTTGGGGCCGTTATCTTTATGCCACGGGCGGCAATGAGGAAGCGGCGCGTCTCTCCGGCGTACCTACGCGGTACGCCAAACTTCTAGCCTATGGTTTAAGCGCGGGGTTGGCTGCGGTTGCGGGAATCTGCCAGGCGGTGCAGGAACAGCAGGGCGATCCCGAGGCCGGTGGTTCTTATGAGCTGACCGCCATCGCCATGGTCGTCATCGGCGGCACGGGTTTAAGCGGAGGCAGCGGGGGCGTCATTTTCACTTTGCTGGGAGCGTTGACTATAGGCTATGTTGATAAAATCTTGAGTATCAATGCAGTAGGGGAATCCAGTCGGCTGATGCTCACTGGAGCCATCATCGTCATCGCGGTTTTACTGCAGAGGTCCCGGAAATGAATCTTGTCATTCTAGTGCAAGTCTGTCATCCTGAGCGAAGCGAAGGATCTATCGGGAGACCTTATAGATTCTTCGCTAACGCTCAGAATGACATGAGAGTATGATACGGAGGCTATGATAATGAAGAAACTCATCAGTGCTGTCGTTCTCATGGCGCTAGCCGCCACGGCTCATGCGCAAGGTAAAAAATGGGTCATCGGCATGAGTCAGTGTAATCTTGGCGAGCCTTGGCGCGTGCAGATGAACGCCGATATCAAGAAAGCGGCGGAAAAGCACCCCGAATTGCAGGTTATTTTTAAAGACGCGCAGAATGACACGCTCAAACAGCGCGCGCAGATCGAGGAATTCGTCAGCGCGAAAGTCGACCTTATCATCGTCTCGCCTAAAGAAGCGGCGCCGTTGACGCCGCCGGTGGCTGAAGCGTACAAGAAGGGGATCCCGGTGATCGTGCTTGACCGCAAGGTCGTGGGCCAGGATTTCACCATGTTCATCGGCGCGGATAATAAAAAGATCGGCCGCGCGGCTGGTCGCTGGGTCGCTAATCGTCTAGGCGGTAAGGGCAAGATCGTCGAGCTCAAGGGCCTCATGACATCGACACCCGGGCAAGACCGTCACAGCGGATTCCGCGAAGCTATAAAGGATGGCGCTATCGACGTGGTATTCGAAGCGGACATGAAGTGGCTTGAGCCGGAAGCGCGCAAAGAGATGGAGTCGGCGTTGGCGGTGCAGCCTAAGATTGACTTGGTTTACGCGCACAACGACCCGGGCGCGCATGGCGCTTACCTTGCGGCTAAAGCCGCGGGCCGTGAGAAGGGCACTTTATTCGTCGGCATCGATGGCTTGGCGCATGAAGGGCAGGCGTATGTCAGGCAGGGGCTGCTTGAAGCGAGTTTCGAGTATCCCACCGGCGGGCGCGAGGCCGTCATCAACGCTCTATCGGTTCTAAACGGCAAGAAGGTCGCCAAAGAGATCACTTTGAATTCACGTGTGTTCACTAAAACCAATATCGAGAAAGGCGGAGAATGGCTCAACTAAGACGCTTTGCTCTGGGTCTGGATTTCGGCACCGAATCAGTGCGTGCGCTCGTCGTCGCTTGCGCTGATGGGAAAGAAGCGGCACAGGCTGTGGTGCGCTATCCCCATAGTGTGATAGCCACATCCTTGCCCGGCAGCAAGAAGCCGTTACCCGCTGATTTTGCCCTGCAGGACCCACGTGATTACATCGATTCGAGTATCAAGGCTATCCGTCAGGTCTTAAAACGTGTCAAAGCCGCAGATGTCGTCGGCATCGGTGTTGATTTCACTGCTTGCACTATACTGCCGGTACACCGGGACGGTACGCCGTTAATGATGGAGAAAGGGTTTCGCGGTGACCCGCATGCCTGGGTCAAGCTTTGGAAGCACCATGCGGCGCAGCCCGAGGCGGACCGCGTCAATGAGTTGGCGCGCCAGCGCGGGGAGAAGTTCTTGCAGTATTACAGCGGTAGCATCTCTTCGGAGTGGATGTTGCCTAAGTGTTGGGAGATTGCCAAGAAGTCGCCGCAAGTCTACGCGGCCGCAGAGCTTATCGTCGATGCTGGGGACTGGCTGGTGCAACAGATGACCGGGACCTTCTGCCGCAATTCCTGTGCCGCGGGATACAAAGGTCTTTGGAACGCCGAGTTGGGGTTCCCTTCGGAGGAGTTCCTGACCGCTTTAGATCCCGCGTTAGCCGGCTTACGCGATAAATGGCTGCAGAACATCGTGGCTCCTGGGGAGCTCGCCGGGCGCGTCAGTGAAGCTTTCGCTCAAAAGAGTGGCTTAGTCACGGGTACGCCGGTTTCGGCGGCCACTATTGACGCACATAGCGGGGTGGCCGGTATGGGCGTGGCCGGTGAGGGTCCGATGTCCATCATCATGGGCACATCGTCATGCCACATGGTGCTATCCAAAGAACTTCGTTTTTTCGAAGGTTTTGCCGGCGCGGTCAAAGATGGCATCATCCCGGGCTTCTACGGATACGAGTCGGGTCAGCCCGCAGTGGGTGACATCTTCGGTTGGTTTGCGCAAGGTTTTTTAAAGATGCCATTCGCCCGGTTGTCGAAAAAAGCTGCGGCGCTCAAGCCCGGCGCCGGCGGCGTGCTGGCTTTAGATTGGATGAACGGCAACCGTAGCGTTTTGATGGATTCTGATCTGACAGGGATGCTCATGGGTTTGACGCTGCGGACTAAGCCCGAGCAGGTGTATCGCGCGCTCATCGAAGCTACAGCTTTCGGCACAAGGATGATCGTCGAGTTGTACCAGAAGGGCGGGGTGCTTATCGATGAGCTCGTGGTCTGCGGTGGTTTAGTCAAAGACCCGCTCATCATGCAGGTCTACGCCGATGTCACCGGTTTGCCGGTCAAAGTCGCCGCGTCGTCACAAGCCGTGGCCTTGGGTGCGGCGATCTTCGGTGCGTTGGCTGCGGGAGAACAGAATGGTGGTTATATCAGCGCCCAAGACGCGATCGCCAAGATGACCAAATCCGTGCTGAAAACCTATCGGCCAGCCGGGAACCGTGATGTTTACAATGAGCTTTATGATCTCTATCGGCAAGCGCATGATCATTTTGGACGCCAAAACGCCGCGTTGATGAAGCGGCTCAAAGAGATTGCAACCCCTTGTCATTCTGAGCGAAGCGAAGAATCAATCGAGGATTCTTTATTGATCCTTCGCTAACGCTCAGGATGACAAAGAGAAAGCGATAAAAAGGAGAAATCTATGCCTAAGAAAACCGTAGACATCTACATGCCCCTGGATGCTCGTGCCGAACCCAATGCGACGGTTTGGCCCATTGCGACTGCGCAGTTGCGCCAGTTGCTCGATGTCATCCGCCGCTGCGGCTGGGAGTCCAATGTCTTGAATAGCGAGCCGATCTCCAGCGTGGCGCAGGGTATCAAAGTGGCGCGCACGGCCAAGAGCGAGCGTTTCATCGATTTCATCGCGGGTTGGGCGTACCCTGATTTTTCCGTCTCACCCATGGCGCAGCTTGACCGCGATGTGCCTAAGTTGATGTTAGGTTCGTTGTTATCCGATTTCCCTGGTGCTGTGGGTTTGCTCGCCGCGGCATCGGGCACCTCGCATGTCGGCATCAAGACCAGTCGCCTCTTCGTCGAACGCTTCGATGACCAGAGGGATTATCAAGATGCGGTCGCGACTTTTCTAAAAAAAGGCGATTATGGCATGCCCATGCGCAAGCCTTTGGCTGTGCCGGTGTCTGCCGCGGCCCGTGCACGCGCTAAAAAGGTTAAGGCGCAGCTCAAAGGCATGGTCTATGGCGCGGTCGGTCCGCGTTCCATGCAGATGTGGAACAAGATATCCGAAGGCGATTTTTTGCGTAATTTCGGTATCGCACGCGAAGGTTTCGATGGATTGCGCGTTTTGAAGATGGCGGAGAAGGTTCCGGATGCACGCGCCGCAGCCGCATTGGATTTCTTGGTCGCCAACGGCATGGACGTACGCCTAGGGACTGACCCTAGCCGCGAATTGACCCGTGAGATGGTGATCTTTCAGATGAAGGTCTACTTCGCGCTCTTGGAGCTCAAAGCGCAGTTCGGCCTTGATTTCTTGGGCGTACAGGACCAACTCGATTGGATCGAGCATTATCCGGCGACGGACCTGCCTTTGGGACTACTCAATAACAAGTTGCGCCCGGAGACCGATGGCACGACTTTCGTCACCTCTACCGAGGCTGATGACGGTGCGGCCTTGACTATGCAGGTCTTTAAGCTCTTAAGTGGCGGCCAGCCTGCCGGATTCAATGACTTGCGCTACTGGGATCCTCGTCAGGGTTTATATTGGTTCGTGAATTCAGGGTCACTGGCGCCTTATTTCGCCGAGGGTAGCCACGAGTCCCTGAAAGGTTCGTGGTCCGAGCGCCAGACGCCGATGTATTTTAAGAGCGGCGGCGGCACATGTTCGGTCGTGGTCAGGAAACCCGGCGTCGTCACTTGGGCGCGCTTCTCGTATCGTGACAATAAGATGTATCTATGCGCCGGCCGCGGCGTCACCGACGTGGCGAGCGAGGCGCAATGGAAAGAGCGTTCCGCGCGCTGCAGCCCCGATTGGCCGCATTGGTATCTGAAACTCTGTGGCAATATCGAAGGCAAACTCAACACCAACCACCCCATGACCGCCTGCGGTGATCATTTAGCTGAACTCAAAGCCCTGGCTGAAGAACTCGGCATCGGCTTTGAGTGTTATGACCACCTGACCCCCAAGGAAGTCGCTCAAGGCGCGCTATCGAGTAAGAGATTAGAGTTAGTCGCATGAACGGATAGCGGCGTTTTTTCTTTGCTATAAAGAGCTCGTGAAGCAAATCGAGGTCACGCATCAGCATTGGGAGTGGCTTGGGGCGGCATTGTGCCGTCATGCGCACGCCAAATCCGCGCCTTCGGTCATCAAACTCATCTTTGCCTGGATCGGACTTGTCGAATATGACAAGGGTGCCGTTATCATCACCGAGGGCGACAGGGGTGATGAGATGTACGCGATCTATCAAGGTTCAGTCGCGGTCAGGCGCGGGGATAAGGCGATCGCGACATTGGGCCCGGGGGATCTTTTTGGCGAGGTGAGCTTGGTGGCTCATGTGCCGCGCACGGCCACCGTGTCGGCTACGGGCACTTGCCAGGTGTTCAGAATATCTCGCCGTGCGTTAAACGCCATAGAGGAGCATTTTCCCGAGCTTATGGTCGCCATCAGCCGCCTGGCGCGCGAGCGCGTAGTCTTACCTTAGCCTGCGGGTCAGCGACGGTGGCGATGGAACTGCTTGAATTTATTGTGCTTTGGGCCTGGCGTTGTAGCAGTCTGTTCGAGCTCGAAATCAAGTTGGCGTTTGAGTAGGTTGGCTGCCGCTAGTTTGATGCGTACTTTTTGGCCCATCTGCAATAGACGGTTGGTGCGCTTACCGCGCAGCATGGAGCGCTCTTCGTCATAGATATAGTAATCGTCGCGTAGGTTGGAGATGTGTACCAAGCCATCGACGAAGATGTCCGTTAGTTCTACGAAGATACCGAATGCCGTGACGCTTGAGATCACGCCATCGAAAGAGTCGCCCACGTGTTTCTCCATGACTTGGATCTTCTTTAAGTCCATGAACTCGCGCTCCGCGTCGACTGCGATGCGTTCACGCTGTGAGCTTAAGAGCGCGGTCTGCGGCAAAGTCTTCTTCCAAAATGCCTGCCTTTCGTTGCTAAGACTGCAGCGTAGATGCTCTTTGACGATGCGGTGTACGATCAAGTCGGGATAGCGGCGTATCGGCGAGGTGAAATGGGTGTAGCAGGATGAAGCTAGGCCGTAGTGGCCCGCGTTGACCGCCGAGTAGATCGCTTGTTTTAAGCTACGTAACACCATCTTCTGAACCATCGGTTCAGTAAGTTTTCCCTTAGTGGAAGCCAAGAGATGCTGCAGAGCCGCAGGTTTACCTTGGTGGAATCCCGAGGGGATGGCCATCCCGGCAGCCTTCATCATCGTCTCAAGTTTCGCCATCTTGGCGCTATCCGGCCGTTCATGTACGCGATATAGGAAAGGGAAGCGCCGCATCTCGGTGGCCACGGCCTCGTTAGCCAGGAGCATGAATTCCTCGATCAAGCGGTGGCTTTCCATGCGTTCGCGGCGACGCACGTCCGTCGGATATCCGGTCGCGTCGGTCACGATATGAGGTTCGGGAAAATCAAAATCAAGCGATCCGCGTTTGAACCGGGCTTCGCGCAGGACGCGCGCCAGGCGGCCCATCTTTTTGACCGTCTCGGATACGGCGGCAGGGACATTGACCGCGGCATGTTTGCCGGTCAAGATCGACTCGACTTCCTCATAAGTGAAGCGCTTGGTGCTGCGGATGACGCTTTCAGTGATACGCCGCGATAGGACGCGTCCATGGGCGTCGATATCCATGATGCAGGAGAGAGTCAGGCGCACGCAGTCAGGGCGTAGGCTGCAGAGCCCGGCGGAAAGCGGGAAGGGCAGCATCGGGACGACCGTGCCGACGAGGTAGACGCTGGTACCGCGCCGAAAAGCTTCTTTATCGAGAGGGCTGCCTTCAGTGACATATTGCGCGACATCCGCGATGTGGACCCCGAGTCGCCAGCCGTGCCCGGGTCGTTCTTCCAGTGAAACGGCGTCATCGAAATCTTTGGCATCGGCTCCGTCGATGGTGAAGACCGGCAGATGGAAGAAGCTCTCGCGCCCTTGCCAGGCTGTGTTAGGGACTTCTTGCGCGAAGGAATCGGCTTGCGCCTGGACCGGCGCGGGGAAGACGTCTGGTAGTTCATATTTTCTTAGTAATGCTTTGAGGTCGACATCGGCGCTGGTACGCGGCCCCAATACTTCGATCAAAGTGCCGCCTGCCCAGATCTCGGGCGTGGGCCAGCGGGTGATCTTGACGACGACTAAGTCGTTCTCTTTGGCGGTCAGAGAGTTGTCATCCAAGATGCGTACGGATTCCGAGCCATCTTCGGGTACCAATAGGGACATGGTTTTCGATTTGCGGAAGATCCCGACGATGTTGCTGCGTACCCGGTTGACGACGCGTACGATCTCGCCTTCCGGACGCGGTGGTTCGGAGGAGGGGATGAGCCGCACTAGTACGCGGTCACCGTTCATCGCCAAGCGCAGGGAATCGCCTTGCACGTAGATGTCCGCGATACCGGGTTTTTCCGAAAGGATGAAGCCGAACTTGCCTTTGAGCACCAGTTGGCCTTCAACTAAGTTCGCATTGCGCTGCGGCGGCGGGTTGGCGCGCGGCTTGTCGTTGTGATGTCCGAATGATTTTCTCATCGTGTCCTTAGTAATAGTAGTAATTACAGAGACGGGTGAGTAGGATTGCCGGTCCTGAATGGGCGGGTCGGTCCGGTTTACTCGTTCTCTCTGTTGGCAGTCACGCTGACGCTTTTGTCTTCGTTAGCGACAGTCAGCACCATCGCCCGGCAGCAGACCGAGCAATCCTCGATATAAGACTGGCCGATCATCGCCGGATCGATCAGTACGGATACCACTTGTGAGCAGGTCGGACAGGTTATCTCCACTTCTGTCATATCCATATCGTCAATATACGGTCTTTGGGCGAAAAATTCCAGGGCCAACCTTTGGCCGCGCTGCGGCTGCCCGTTAGAAGACTTTTTTAAGACAGGATCAGAATCGTAGCAGGGCGAGTTCGCAGCAGAATCCCGGCCCTAAGGCGGCCATGAGTCCGTATTCGCCTTGCTTGGGTTTGCGAGAGCGCTGGAATTCGTCGAGCACGAAGAAGACGCTGGCTGCCGACATATTGCCGTAGGCGTTGAGACTTTTCCAGGAAGGCGCCAACTGCGCGTCACTTAGTCCCAGTGCGGTTTGGTACGCTTGCAGGACCTTGGTGCCGCCGGGGTGCAAGATGAAGTGGGAGATATCGGCTAATCCCAGGTGATGGCGGGCCAGCAGTTTGTCGACTTCGCCGCGTAAATGGCGGCGGACCAGTAGAGGGATCTTGGTGGAGAAGACGACACGCAGGCCTTCATCGGTCACGTCCCAGCCCATGATGTCTTCGGTCTTGGGCCAGAGCGTGCTTTGCCAGCCGATGATGGAGGGGCCGGAGCGCATTTTCTCGCCATCCGTGCGTAGGATCAGCGCGGCGGCGCCGTCGGCGAAGATGGCGCTGGCGACGAGGTTCTTCTTGCTTAAGTCGCAGGGTACGAAGCTTAAACTGCAGAGTTCGATGATGACGAGTAAGATGTCCTTGCCAGGGTTGGCATATGCGAACTGCGCGGCCTTAGCCAATCCCGATACGCCGCCTGCGCAGCCCAAACCCCAGATGGGTACGCGTTCGATATGGGGATGCAAGTCTAAGGCGTTACTTAAGCGCGCGTCAAGACTCGGTGCCGCGAGTCCTGTGGTCGATACGAAGAGGATGTGACTGATATCTTCGACCCGCGCCCCGGATCGCTCGATGCATTTTTGCGCT
>JBBTGF010000131.1:0-1296 GCA_038041525.1 Elusimicrobiota bacterium
AATAGCTGTTGTTATATAAAATTTGTTCATGAAATGATTCTATCAGAGATGCTTAAGATGTTCTTTCGCGGCTTTGGCCGAATGAAACACCTTGCCTTTACGATGGGCTAGTTTTTCGATCTTGCTCCATTGTTTCGCCGTGTATGGGGAAGCCTTCTTCTCTTTGACTTCGACGCCCACGACCCGTACGCTTCCGTTCTTTTCGATATGGAAAGCCACCATATCCGGTCCTTTGTTGAGTCTAAGCACGGTCCTGACGGCTTTAGGCAGGGTCACCTGTCCTTTTTGCGTGATCGGAGAGATCATGAGATTTTCCATAGCGTTTCTCCAAATTCCATATTTCTGTACTTCTGTACTTTAATTATAGCAGGACAGGCAACGTCTTGCCAGAGTGGCCTAAAGAAGCCGGAGGGTCAAGGCGAACAGGCAAGACGATAGGCATGAATGATAATTATTCACTACATGAATAGCTATCATTCAATCCTCGATTACCGTGATTTTACTCTAAAAATATCTAGGAATTCAGCAGGGGAGACGATCTTGGCGCCTTGGGTCAAGGCCGGGGGGTAGTGTTTCTTGTTGCCCGTGACTAGATATGCGGCTGCGGCCGTCAGGGCGGTCTCCAAGAATGCCTCATCTGCGGCGTCCGGCAGACGGCCGGCGAGAGGCTTGGGGATGACTAGATAGCCGTCAGCTTTTATTTGCTCTAAAAAATCTTCGATCGCGCTTGTATCGAACCTAAAACGAGGCCGTAACAATACTTCCCTATATTCGGCTAGGATCCTCGCGTCGTAGCAGAGCTTGAGCGAGCCATCAGCGGCGTATTGCACGAGAAGCCCAGGCGGGCCGTAGGGATTCAGGAATCCGGAGACCAGGACATTGGTATCTAGGACGATCTTCAATGGGAACGTTTTTTACGCACGGCCTTGATCTCGGCGTCGATGTCCGCGTTGGATAAACGGTTCAAGCCCTTCTGAACCGACTGTAGTTGTGATTCAGCGACCGCCAAGATGGCGCGCGCGCGCCGTAATGAGGCTAAAGTTTTTTCTAAGTTACTCTCGTCGGTACTGGAGATCACTCCAATGGGGCGGCCTTTTGAAGTGATGACGATTTCTTTAAGACGTGCTAATTCCTTCCAGATTTCGGCTGATTTTGACCGCAAGTCTCTGACGCTATAGGATTTCATGGTACACAATCGTCACTCATAAGTATACACCAAGAATGACCCGCTTTCAACCGTACGATTTCAGCAATCTAAAATGTAACCCAACGGACACTTGTTCAGCAATCTGAAAA
>JBBTGF010000132.1:0-2063 GCA_038041525.1 Elusimicrobiota bacterium
CTTGTTCCAGTGTCGTTATTTGCGAGTCGTCCATGGTTATCGTCATGGTTCAAGGAGCCTATTTCAGGCTCATCTTGCGTTGGACAATTCTAGGTCTTGCGTTTCAAGGGCGCTAGCTTTATAATTGCTATGAGGATTCAAACCATGTCGCTTAACAGGTATATTTCGATTAACCCCAACATCTGCGGCGGGGACCCTTGTTTCAAGGGGCATCGCATTCCGGTTTATATTGTTTTGCAGTTGCTTGGCGTCGGCATCTCGCCTCAAGATATTCGTACTCTCCATTTCCCCCAGCTCTCCCTTAAATCCATCCAGGCGGCTTCGCTTTATGCCGCTCAGGTTTTGCAAACCGGTAGAACTTACCCCATTGCCCGCGCCTAGATTCCGGCTCCTCTGCGATGAGAATATGTCTGATGGGTTTTGTGGTTGGCTGCGTTCCAGGGGCCATGACGTGGTCAAAGCGCCTTTGGGTGTTTCCAACGGTTCCGTGTTCGCCTTGGTGGTTAAATCCCGAAGAATATTTCTGACCCGGGATAAGAATTTTTTCGATCGTGTCCGGTATCCCCCGGAAAAAACTTCCGGTATTGTAGTCATGTCGCTTAGTGGTTCCGACACGCCGGATTTGATCTCTGGTTTCAATCGTGTATTCTTATCGGTAAGGCCCAAGAATCTCAGAAGAAGGCTAGCCAGCGTCGATGACCACGAATTTTCTTTTATTCTGCCGCGACCCAAGTCCTGATTTTCTTTCCCCCACCCTGCCGGCAAGGTCCCGCCGATGGACGCCAGTCTTGCTTGCTCTGGGCTCACACCCGCTTCGAGTAACCGTTCCAGGCGCTCTTCGGGTTTGACTTGCTCCCAATCGATCGTGCCGCGTTTCTCTGCGGGCAGGATGCGCTCGGCATTGACCTTGAAATGTCCCGGGGTCATGGCGGCTAGATCATCGCGTGTCATTGGGGTATCTTCGCTATGGGTTATTCCCGATTCGCCACTGGCCTTCGCCAAGGGTAGGCTCCGGGGTCTGGCATTTTCCGGCTTAGGCGTCCGCTCGCGGATTTTCTCGATAGTCGGCTGGAATAAAAGACCTGTAACGGTCGTCCCCAGAAAAAATGTGATAAATCCGGTGGCCGACATGAAATCAGGCAAGTTTGAAGGAGTGATATATCCGTTAGAAATATCCCTTATCGCTTGGTACATGATTATTTGTACGTTTATCGGAAGCCGGTGAAAAATTATTATGGCTGCTATATTTGCAAGTATCAAAGAAATGCTAAACCCCCCCAGCAATATCATCAGGCGGAAGCGGGAAGATTCGGGTATGGACCAACTCGACACATAGTGATCCATTTTCTTTTTGATCACAGCCGCCCCGGGGTCGCCGTGTTTTTTGGCTAATTCATTGATAGCCATTCTAAAGGCCGGTTCTGTGAGGATGCCTTGCATCCGTTTATCCGGCGGTCTGGCGATGTAATCCTGAAGCGACGCGAGGGAGCGGCGTAGGAGTTGGTCGTAGGTGATGGCATCCTCTCCGGCCCTAAGTAAGCGGGCCCCAAAGCCGGTTTCTTGGAAAATCTCCTGGTTATTCAAATAGCGGCCATAGTCGCCCACGATCTGCGCGTATATCTCGAATTTCTGGCCTTCGTCGGCTATGTTTACCTTTTCAATCTCGACGGCGTCAACGTCGCGCGGTAGGTCTTGCGTTTCAAGGGCGCTAGCTTTATAATTGCTATGAGGATTCAAGTCATGTCGCTTAACAGATACATTTCGATCAAACCCAGCGTCTGCGGCGGGGTCCCCTGCATCAAGGGACATCGCATTCCCGTCTGGATGGTCGTCGAGCTTATCGGCGCTGGTATTTCTCCTGAGGAGATTAGAATCAGGCATTACCCGCAAATTTCCAAAAAAGCTATCAGCGCCGCCGTTGCCTATGCCGCTCGCGTCCTGCAGACTGGACGCGTTTACCCCATTGCCCGCGCCTAAATTCCGGTTGCTTTGCGACGAAAATATTTGCTTCTCTCGCTCTATTTTGTTTAAGCGCGTGATAACTCCTGGAAGAGCCTCTTCGA
>JBBTGF010000133.1:0-2677 GCA_038041525.1 Elusimicrobiota bacterium
GCAGTTCTACCCGCTCTTGCTGTCACGTTTATTTCCGGATACGGGGGATTTCGTCGGAGCAGTCGCTAACCTGCGCAGCAGGGCGTTTCTCAAGGCTTTCACGTCGGCTTGGAAGAAGTCCTCGGATTTCCCGCTGCAGACGGCGGCGCTGCCGTCCTTAGTGTCGTCGGTGACGCTTTCCGACCATGCGAGTTTTTGGAAGCAGGGTTACCCCGCCTTAATGCTGACCGATACCGCGTATTTCCGTAACCCGCATTATCACGAGATGACCGACACCTGGGAGAAACTCGACTATCGCAGGATGGTTGAGATTTGTGACGCCCTGGAAGCGGTCGTGCGGGAGTACCCCTGATCTGCCATTGTGCTTATGTTGATTTTTATACAACATTCGTTGTATACTATACAACGATATGATGGTTGATTTATTAGAAGGGTTCTTTGCATCCCGCGCCCGTGCGCGTATCGTCGCCGCTTTCGCTATGCGTCCGGGCGAGCGGCTTTACTTACGCGAGGTAGCGCGCTTGACCAAGATCGACGTTCGCGCGGCCAAGCAAGAAATCGATCGTCTACAACGGTTGGGGTTTTTAAAGAGCGAGACTTCCGGCAACCGCCGCTACTTGGAAGTCAACCAGGATTTTCCTCTTTATCCGGAACTCAAAACTATGGCTCTTAAAACCGTGGGCTTGGGCGCCACTCTCAAGCACGCCATGGCCAGCGTGCCCGGCATTCAAATCGCTTTTGTCTATGGCTCGGTCGCTAAAGGAGAAGAGAGGCCGGGAAGCGATCTAGACCTGTTTATCTTAGGAGAGGTCTCCGGTCCGCTGTTGCACAAGGCTTTGGCCACAAGCAAGACGGCGCTACAGCGGGAGATCAATACGTCTCGCTTCACGATAGCAGAGGCGCGTAATCGATTCAAGAAAGAAGACTCTTTTATTAAGGATATCTTTAAAGGTCCTAGAATTCCTATCATAGGCACTGAAGATGAGCTTGCAAGACTTCTTGGATTCAGGAAAGCTTAAGCCGCACAGGGCTTCAGCCGAAGAGATACATATGCTCTTTGAGGTCGTCAAGCGCGACTTAGCCGACGCGAAGGTTCCAGGACTCTCCGAAGACCGGCGTTTTACTATCGCCTACAACGCGGCTCTACAGGCAGGCCGAGCCTTCCTTGCCGCAGAAGGCTATCGAACTGCAGGTCAGGGTCATCATTACACTGTGTTTCAAGCGCTGAGACAGTTGCTCGACAAGAAACATCACCATGTTCTCGCTTATCTTGATGATTGCCGGTCAAAAAGGAATTTAGCTGAGTATCTGGGAACCGAAGTCACTTCCGCTCAAGAAGTCGCTGAATTGACTCGCGAAGCGCAGGTCTTCTCCAAACTGCTACACGGTCTCATCAGCAGTCGGCATCCACGGCTCGTGAAATAACCCCTCAATGATGACGAAAATATTATCCCCCCATGCTTCCTTGACGCAATAAATAGATGCGTATTATTGACAATATTGCGTATCTATGTTAAATTTAGGTAGTCATATTTGTGACCACTTGGAGGCAAGATGAATCTGGCGCATCTGATGAAGGCGCGCTATGTCGGTATCAAGGACCTTAAGGCTCACCTATCTTCGTTGCTTGAGATCAATAAGCCGCTGGTCGTGACCGACAGGGGGCAGCCGAAGCATTTCGTCATCCCTTACGAGGAGATGCTTGAGATCGTGGATATCCTTGAGGAAGCCGCGCAGCCTAAGGTGGTCGCCCAGGTCGCGCGCGCCCGCGCGGCTTACCGTAAAAGTGGCGGGGTTCCTGTTGATATGAAGCGTTTACGCGGTAAATTGGGGTTGGCTTAAGATTGCGGGGCGTGTGGTTACATATCGCTTAGTCTATGCCGATAAGAAAGTAGAAAGAGATTTTTTAAAGACGCTCTTGCCGCTCCCGGCCAATGAGCGCAAGCTTATCTTAGAAAAACTCGGATCCTTGGCTCTTAATCCAAGGCCGCAACAGTTCAAGATGTTGGCGAGACCCGTGTTAGTCTACGGCTATTTGGCTCCCTGCCGATTGCGTGTCGCAGATTACCGTATCCTTTACGACATCGACGACCTAGCAAAAAAAGTCGTCATCCTATCCCTACGCCGCCGCTCCGAGAAAACGTATAAATAGCGCACAGGGCGTCATGCAAGTACTCCTTGATTTTATTTAGTTTCCAGATAATAATATCTTGTGTTGAATTTATTAAAGCGTTTCCTTGTTGTGATTTTTGTGTGCGTGACAGCGGTTGCCTTTGCCAGTGCAGGTATAAATTCTGAGATGAGATCAAGGTTTAAGCTGGCGCGTAAAGCTGCATTGACAGATTTAAAACCAGAAAGAATATGGAAATGTTTTTATTCTTTAGTCGATCAAGAAGATGTGGGGATGCTCACGGCAGTTTATATCCAAGGTGTCGAAGACGACTCGATGGAACTTAAATCGAATCATGGCGAAGGTAATTCAATCTATCGGGTCCGTAATGGCGAATTAGTCGGTGATACCACTGACCCAGATATAGTCACCTTCGTAAGAGTCAATAATCAGGGCAATCTTATCATTGAAAATGCGACAACTGATGCCGAGTGGGCTAAAGGCGCCCCTCGATCTCTCGCGGATAAATCCCGTTTTGGTTATCAGTATGAAGTATGCATTCCTCTT
>JBBTGF010000134.1:0-3648 GCA_038041525.1 Elusimicrobiota bacterium
GGTTTCAGGCAGACTAGTGAAGTTTAAGGCGTTGGTCAGTAAAAGAAGTGATGAGACTGCGTATATTCCCTTTCTCATGGTTCCACGCTTTCGGTAGTCTGACCGCCCTAAGGGGCTCAAGACTTTGCGCCGCTCGGTCACCCGAGCATTGCCGTTTCGCTTCCGCGAACCTGACTAAAAAACTCTACCCCCAGCCTTTGCTTTTGTCAAGGGGGGATTACATCAAGGAACGGTGCCGTGCATAATTTGGCTATACTGCCAATCATGCGCAAAAAACTCATTCTAACCCTCATAGCGACCTGCGCTGGTAGTATCCTGCTCGCTAAAGGCCCTTTTGTCCCGACAGTTGGGCATCTTTCCGAACTTTCACATCAATATCCTCTCACAGACTCTTTACGTTCAGAGTGGCTTTTTGACTCCGGGAAAGGTTCCGTGGTGTTCACCCAGTTCAAAGGTGACGTCAAGATTCATTACCACAAAAGCCATGACGAGGTCGTTGTTTTACTGCAAGGGGAAGGCACGCTCACCATCGACAGTGTTGCCGAGCGGCTACGGGAGCGTTCGGTCTATCGCATCCCTAAGGGCATCCATCATTCGGCAACCTGCTCGGAAGGATACGTCTGTAAAATCTATTCTGTTTTCTCGCCTAAATGGGACCCCAAGAAACCCGACCGCACGTTCATCGACTGACCTGCATCGGCCCTAATTTCAGCTGACCGTTACTGGATATCTCCGTATCTTGCTTTATTTTCTATTATGACATATACTATGACATAATGGATATAATAATCGATATGCAAAGAGGCCTGTTAGGCCAAGAGGTTGACGCCCTTGGAAACAAAACGTCGATCCCCTTACTCAACGCCTCCCAAGCGGCGCGGCATTTAAACATCAGTCAGCGACAACTTTATCGATATATTGAAAAGAAACGTCTCCGGCCCGCCGGTAAATTTCTTACCGACTGGCTCTTTAAAGAAAAAGATATCGCTGATTTCGTGCGTCCCCGGCGGGGAATGGGAGCCCATATGCCAACAGCCATAAAGAAGTTCTTTTGGAGCCACCCTCACCAAGATATCGACCCTTCCACCTATGCAAGATTCACGGTGACTCAATTGCTTCAATATGGGGACAGCCAAGCGGTGCATTGGACCCAACAACGCTATGGTCTGCCTTATCTGAAGAAAATAGCCTCCTCATCTCGCGAGATCGATGCACGTACAAAAAATTTCTGGGCACTTTTATAGGATCATGCTGTTAAAAACGACTCAAAAAGCTTTCACTCTCATTGCCAAACAACCTTGGTTATCGACTTTCTATCTAGCGGGAGGCTCCGCCCTGGCATTACAATACAATCACCGTCTTTCAGAAGACCTGGATTTCTTCACTGAAACGCGCTTCGATCCAAAACAACTCAAAGAGGAACTTATGTCTCTTGGCGATCTGCAGATCACTCTAGAAACGGGTCATTCAATAACCGGGTCATTCAATAAAGCCAAGGTGACATTCTTATACTATCGTTATCCACTGATAAGACCGCTGGTTACAGGGAAAGCGCCACCTGCGTTATGTCATCCTCTCGATATCGGATTAATGAAAATAGAGGCAGTGGCTGGCCGCGGCCGTAAACGGGATTTTGTCGACCTTTATTTTATTTGCCAAAAGGAGATGTCGTTACCTGATTTGTTCGAACTTTACCCAAAAAAATTCGGTCAGAACGAGACGCCGCTGTATTATTTACTGAAAAGCCTCTGCTATTTTAACGATGCCGAAGACGATCCGGAGATTCTCACGTCTCCTAGGGTGCCTTGGTTAAAAATAAGACGGTTTTTTGAAGAAGCAACGCGGTCACTAGCAAAAAAACTACTCTAAGCTTGCGCCGACGGCTTTAGCGCCTTCCGCTTCCTTGACGATGCGCTCGATGCAAGCTACCTTGTCACCTTGCGCAAGTTTGACGATGCGTACACCCTGGGTGTTGCGCGAGATGACACTGATATCTTTAGCGCGCACGCGCACGCCCATGCCCTGTTCCGTCAAGACCATTAGGTCGTCTTCATTGCTAATAAGTTTGATACCGACGACGATACCATTGCGCTCCGTGGCCTTGATCATGATCACACCCGAACCGCCCCGGGACTGCCCCCGGTATTCATCGAGCTCCGTGCGCTTGCCGTAACCGTTCTCGCAAATAGCCAACAAGGTGCGCTTGTCGATCTTGGCCGCGACTTCCAAACCGATCACTTCATCGCCTTTTACCAACTTAATACCGCGCACGCCCGCCGCTACGCGTCCCATGGAGCGCACGTTGACCTCCGGAAAACGGATAGACTTGCCATTCTTAGTGGCTAAGATGATCTCGCAATCGCCCGCCGTTTTTTGCACGCCCACCAAAACGTCGCCTTCCCGCAGATTAAGCGCGGTAACGCCAGTACGCCTGACATGTTCAAAGTTCAATACCTCGCAACGTTTGACTACGCCATGTTTAGTGGCCATAAAGAAGAACCCCGCCTTTTTCGCGTCAAACGTCCTGGTCGCGGTGACGCCAGTGACCTTCTCCTCCTTGTTTGCCGTAATGCCGATGAACTGCACCGCGGGCTTGCCGCGTGAAGTGCGCGACCCCTCGGGGATCTCAAAAACCCTGGCTTGATACACACGTCCACGATTAGTGAAAAACGAGATGGTAGCATGCGTGTCGGTGATGATCAAATCCTCGATGAAATCCTCACCTTCTCTAGTGTCTGTCGCGGTGATGCCGACCCCGCCCCTGGCCTGCGCACGGTAGACATCGACAGGCAGCCTCTTGATGTAACCTTGATTCGACAAGCTGACCACGACCTCTTCACGCTTGATCAGATCTTCTATCTTGGTCTCTTTGGCAGCCGCCATGATTTTAGTACGGCGCTCTTGCCCATAATTCTTCTTAAGATACTCCAGCTCTTCTTTGACGATCTCTAAAACTTTGCGCATGGCCGCCAAGATCGAGCGTAAACGCTCGATGGTCTTGATAAGTTCTTTATATTCCTCATCAAGCTTTTTACGCTCGAGACCCGTCAATTGCGCTAAGCGCATATCCAGGATAGCGGTCGCTTGTCTTAAAGAAAGCCCCAACTGCTGCATCAATGACTTTCTGGCTTCTTCAGTATCTTTCGATTCGCGGATGATCTTGATGACTTGATTGATAGCATCGATAGCAATCTTCAAACCTTCAACAATGTGCGCCCTGGCTTCGGCTTTGGCTAGATCGAACTTAGTCCGCCTAACAATGACTTCTTTCCTATGCTCGACATATTGCGCTAAAGCTTCTTTGATGGTCATCACTTTAGGCCTACCATCCACCAACGCCAGCATGATGACTCCGAATGAAACCTGCATCTGGGTATGGCTGTAGAGCTGGTTTAAAACTACATGCGGATTGCCATCACGCTTGATCTCAATGACGACGCGCACACCGTCTCTGTCGGACTCATCCCGCAGATCGGAGATATCGTTGATCTTCTTGTCGCGCACTAATTGCGCAATAGTCTCAAGCAGGCTTGCCTTGTTGACCTGATAGGGGATCTCATTGACGATGATAGCCGACCTGCCATTTTTGGCTTCCTCGATCTCGGTTTTAGCGCGCACCACGACCGAACCACGGCCGGTGCTGAAATA
>JBBTGF010000135.1:0-1632 GCA_038041525.1 Elusimicrobiota bacterium
ATCTCCTCTTCGGCTAATACCACAAGTTGAGGGTCTTGCTGATCATTGATAATGCCACACGGCTCTCCCGCTGCAGGTCGATGCGCGCGCGGCTCAATAGATAAAATTTATTGATTTGCGTGATGATCTGCGGGCCGATGGCGAACATGATGGCGAGAATGGCTACCGCCAGCATGGTTTCGATCAAAGTAAAGCCGTGTTGTCTCATGGCCATGAGAAGTTTATCCCCGTTGTTGGCGTGCCTGCGGTCACCCAGACATTGGAAGTAGCGGATGAGTGGATGACGGGCGTTTGTTCGGTATAAGTCACATAGTGGGCGTAGACCCTGTAGGCGGTTTGCGTGCTGCCGCGTACGTCGATGCTGTAGGTCCCGTCTTCCCTGCTCGAGTTCATGTAATAGGCGGCTCCAGTCAAAGAGGAGTTGCTTAACGCTGGCGGCGGTGTGGAGATGGTCGCGGTGGAAGCGAGGATGAGCACGCCGGTTTGGATCGCCGCCCCGGACTTTTGCACGGTCCCGGTGATCGAGCCGAAGGCGTTTGAGATTGTAAAGGTGCCGCAGTGCACCGAAGCGCCGGCTGTGACCGTGTCGGTGATGCTGGCAGGGTCTGCAGTCTCTCCCGAATCCAAGGCAGGTTCGATGGAATATGTTCCGGTGGCGAGATTGACGAGTTGGAAACGGCCATTGACATCGGATTGCGTCTGCGCTCGTGCCAGGCCATTGACATCAAGCGCCGCCACCCCGATGCCCGGAAGGGCGTTGGTGCCGTCACGGGTGATGAAACCGTGGATGATCCCTCCTTGAGAGAGTGTGAAATCGACCCCGGAAGTCAATTGCCCGGCCGTCACGGCCACGTTGGCCTGGTCTTGCGCGACATAGGCGCTGACGGCGTTATTAGGATTGGCTGTCACTGTGTAAGTAGCGCTGCTTAAGCTAAGGATATAGGAGCCGTTTGATTCGGCTGCGACCGAGGAGCCGCCCGCGTAGATGGTGATGGCCGGAGAGATGACGCCGCCCGCCGCGTCGGTCACGCGTCCGCTGATGAAACCTTGCGTCGAATAAGATGAGAGTAGCACGCTCGAATGGCCGCTAACCAGGGCGACCGGGTCTGTGGCTGAATTGACGACCGGGGTGGTCGAGTTGGCTGTAATTGCGACGTTGTCGACGTCGGCATAATGGGTCCCGCTTGAGAAAAGCAGGACCCAGGTACCGGTAGCGATCGAGGTCAATCTGAATTGGGCATAAGGCGGGTCCCCGGCCGCGTAGGCGGTCGTCGGAGTCGAGAGGCCGTCGTTGGCGGAGACGATGGCACCAGGGCAAGGGGTCCCTGAAACCACGAATCCGACGGTAAAGCTGTTACGGGGCGGATAGGTCAAGGGTTCTGAAACTACGAAATCCGTGTCATTATCGCCGGAATCATACGCTTTTCCTAAGTTGTTGTCGACGCCGCTAGTGGAAGTTTTACGGACATATTGCTCGTTGTCTTGTAAACCAGCTACCTGTTCGATGGCGTCCCCTTCACTTAGATCGGGATTCTGTCCCGCAGTTTTCCAGCCGATGCGGTCTATCCAAGAACCGTTTGAAGTCCAAGTGATGCCTAGGCCTGCGGCGTCGTTGCCCGCATCCGGAGCGGC
>JBBTGF010000136.1:0-2375 GCA_038041525.1 Elusimicrobiota bacterium
AGCGACTTCGGCACACCCAGCTCGTCGCTCTTGGCGGCATTCGAATAGGCGACGAAACCACGGTCAAAATAACCCGAACTGCCGACGACATCGGTGACTTTACTGGCGCACAAACCTCCGGTGCATGATTCGGCAAGACTCAAACCCTGTCCTCGCGCCAAAAGCAAAGCTCCGAGCGCCGCGGGGAGATTTTCCCCATCGCAACCCACCAGGTCATCCTGGAATATCTCCGCGATGCGCTTCTCTAGATTCACTAACAATTTCTGCGCGCGCGATTGCGGCATCTGAAAAACCAAGTCGATGACATAAGGAGCCGCCAAGATGGTCGTCTGCACGCCCGCCTTTTGGCACTGCGCGACGAGCGCACGCGCTTTTTCTTCCGCTTCCGATTCGGTATTACCCGCGATGTGGAACACCTTGGTCGTCAACGGCTCGGGTCCCGAGAAACGCTGGATACCCGACAACGCCTTTCTTAACGTAGCCTCCAGCTCCCTCGGCGGTCCCGGCAAAAGCAACAGCATCGAACCCTTGTGTATGAGCATCTGTCCGGGAGCGGTCCCCGCGTCATTGTGTATGACCTCGGCTCCTTCGATGACGAACGCCTGCTTCCTATTATTGGCAGGCATGACCGGGTGATAACGCAGATAACGCTCACGGATACCGGCTTCCACGACACGGTCGATGATAAGACGCCTGCCGAGCGCCTTGGCGGCGGCCTCGCGCGTCAAGTCATCGAACGTGGGCCCCAAGCCGCCGGTCACTACGACCAAAGAAGAACGCGACACGGCCTGCTCGATGGCGAAACGCACGTCTTCGATCCTGTCTGCCACCAACGCCGCGCGCCTGACAGCGAGACCCTGCCCCGCCAACGCTTGCGCCAGCAAGATGGTATGCGAATTGATCTTGTGCGACAACAGCTCGCTGCCGACATGGATCAGCTCCGCTTCCTTAGGAAGGTTCTTCATCTCCTCAAAGTTTAGGAAAATATGACATGCCTGACTTAGACTTCATGTGGGCCAACGCCAAGATGGTCGCGCCTTCCGCGCTGCTTGCCGCCGCCGCGGCGCTCATCTTGCCCTTGCTCTATCTTGCTGCCACTGCCGCACTCAACCGGATATCTCCCGCGCGCTGCGTGCGCGACCCGCTCTTCAGGCGCTCACTTAAACGCATGTGCGCCGCCGCGCTGTTGGCCGCGCTCACCGCTTTGAGCTGCCTGGTGTTCGCCGGTTGCAAGAAAGCGATCCCGGGTTCCACCGCTATCGCAGGCGAGATCTCGGTAGCGGACGTGAACCTCTCCCGCGCGCTGGCAAAACCCAACATGGTCTGTTATCTGTTCCTCAAAGACAGATGGGATATCCCTATCGCGGTAAAACGCTGGGTCAACCCGCAATTCCCGTTGTTCTTCAGGCTGACGCCCTCCGATCTTCTGGTACCCACACGGCCATGGAAAGGCCCGTACGCACTGGAGGCGGCTATCTTCTCTCCCAAAGAACGGGAACGCGAACTGCCGCCACCCGCCACCGCCCTGCGCACCCAGACGCAAGCCGCGGTGTTCCCCGGCGACCAGCGGCTCTCCATCGAGATCGGACTACCCACAGAACCGGTCACTAGCGAGAGCCAACTCATGATAAAATAAAGAGGCTTGCATCCTGCGCCCATAGCTCAACGGATAGAGTGTGGCCCTGCGAAGGCCGAGATGGTGGTTCAATTCCACCTGGGCGCACCATGTATCTAATATTCCGATGAGCGAAACTACAGCGCCTAAAAAATACCCGGTCAACCTGCCCAAGACCGAATTCTCGATGAAAGCGAACCTGCCCGGGCAAGAGCCCGGCTGGCTTGCGTTCTGGGAAAAGTCCGACATCTACGGCAGTCTGGCCCGGGCGCGCAAAGACGCTCCCCTCTTCTTGCTCCACGACGGACCGCCCTACGCCAACGGACCCATCCACATGGGCCATGCTTTGAACAAGACGCTCAAAGACATCGTCATCCGCTCAAGATCGATGACGGGCGCGCGAACGCCGTTCACTCCGGGCTGGGACTGCCATGGCCTGCCCATCGAACAAGCGCTCTTGAAGGAACTCGACATCTCCAAAAAAGACGCGGAAAAAGACCCCGTCACCTTCAGAAAGCGCTGCCGCGACTTCGTCTATAAATGGATCGATTCGCAACGCAAAGATTTCATGCGCTTAGGACTCTTGGGCGACTGGAAGAACCCTTATGTGACCATGGAGACGCCTTACGCCTCACGCATCATCGAGGCCTTCGTGCGTCTGTATCAAAAAGGCTACGTCTATAAAGGTAAGAAGACCGTCTTCTGGTGCGCCTCTTGCGAGACAGCCCTGGCGCAAGCGGAAGTCGAATACGCACAAAAG
>JBBTGF010000137.1:0-6088 GCA_038041525.1 Elusimicrobiota bacterium
GGTGCTAGCGCCCTGATGCGGCGTCAGGATGAGCTTATCCTTGACCTAGAATAAAGGATTCTCCGCAGACGGCGGCTCCATAGCGAAGACGTCGAGCCCCGCGCAGGCAAGCCGTCCACTAGCCAAGGCTTTAGCCAACGCAGCTTCATCGATGACGCCGCCACGCGAAGTGTTGATGAGCATAGCGCCGGACTTGACCTTAGCCAAATTGTCAGCGTTGATGATCTTAACCGTCGTCGCGGTCAATGGCAGATGCAGGCTGATGAAATCCGCTCCTGACAACACTTGTTCAAGACTGAGCATCACGACGCCCGCGTCTTCGGCCTGCCGGGGCGTGACATAAGGGTCATAGCAAACGACGCGCATGCCAAAACCTAACGCGCGTTTGGCCACCTCGCGCGCCACGCGGCCAAAACCCGCCAGACCCAAGGTCTTGCCCGCCAGTTCACGGCCGAGGAACGTTTTATCCTTCCAGCCGCCGGATTTGACCAGCGCGTCGAAGCGCGCGATTTGACGCACCCCGGCTAACATCAGCCCGAAAACAAGTTCGGCGACGGCCACGGTATTGGCTCCGGGAGCGTTGATGACGATGATGCCTCTTTTGGTCGCCTCATCCACGTCGATATTGTCGACGCCCGTACCCGCGCGCGCGATCAACTTCAAGTTCTTGGCTTTGGCGATGAATTGCGCGGTGACCTTGGTGCGGGAGCGCACGATGACGGCGTCATAGCGCTCGAGTGCCGCGGCTTTCTCGTCACTGACGATCTTGAAGCGACTGCCCTCACGCAAGGGCGCCAATTGCTCGGCGTCGATATGATCGGCGACTAGGACTTTGATCATGACTATGAAGGTATAAGGATAATAAATTAAGAACCCCGAGGGTGTCCTCGGGGTTCCGCTTGAATTTCCGATCTAACGATTGCTAGCTATCTTCTCGGGGCCGCCCCACTATCGATCGGAGCCGCCTGATTGGTCACCGAAGCCGACCGATCGACCAAGGCGACGTCCGTCATGATCGTCGATCTTGTAGCGCCGCTATTATCGACAAGATCCAACGATACGGTCTCCTGTATCCGGACCGCATCAGTGCGCGTACTCATGTCAGCGGCAGGCATTTGCGTCCGAGACGCTTGATCTACCGTCTGCGTCGGCATCGGCGTAAAAGACGCTTGATCTACCGGCACGGTCTGCGACGGCGATATGCCTGTCATATTATCGCGACTTGCCGTATTATCGACAGTCTGCGACGGCGAAATGCCCTGCTCTACTGCACTAGCCTGAACTGATGCAGTGCGGTCTCCGGTAACGGATCCGGGATTGGCCGATTCAATCGCACTGGCATCCACGTTGACGGCGCCGCCATTTACATCGACTCTCGTATCCGGCGGACCAGGCTGTGCTTCAACGACAGCATCAGGCAACTGATACGCGGGGATCGACGCCTTCGCCGTCCTGGATGTCCGCGAAGATCCTGCACGCTTATCGATGACTTTGTTATTGATGTCCAAAGGAATCTCCATGACATTACACTCGACGCCTTGCGCGCTATTATCGAAGGGTACCCTTTTCTGCGCAACCGCCCTCTGGCATAAAGCCCTGCAGCGATTGACATATCTCATACCGCGCGTACCCATGCGCGATTTCAAGCGTACTACCGCCTGATCACAGTAATCATCGGTAGACAAACTGACGAATTTACTCGATGATTTGGAAGGCGCGGCATTCATAGTCCTAGACTGACCTCTATCGAGCTTCTGGCTAAGACTGCTGTTCTTGCCGCCTAACTGCTTACCCGGCCTATCTAGCCCATCCAGCGATTTTGTCTCCAAAGTACTCTGCGCGAACACGCAACTAACGGTAGCGGCCGATATGACCACGGCCGCTAAACCTCTGCACAACGGAATTCTCATTTGATTTCCTCCTGATTGATTTACCAACGGGTACATATATAGTGCAGGAATATTAAGGAAAATGCAAGTTTAGAATAGTCCACCCTTGGGAATGACTGGACATTAGGGAAAATTTCCATTCCATGTCATTCTGAGCCCCGTTAGGGGCGAAGAATCAATAAAAAGGTTCCTCTTGATTGATCCTTCGCTGACGCTCAGGATGACAATACGAAAAGGAAATTTTCCCTAATGTCCAATGGGAATCAAGCAGGGATCGATGTTAAAAAAACTTTAGACCTACATTTAAATTAGGACTAAAGTCTTGACAAGGTGCTAACAAAGATGAAGAATCGCTGGTAATGGAATGCTCGCAAAAGGGCGTCCACGACGACAAAGGGGGGAAGTGCCTTGACTAAAACGACCACCGCAATCATCCTGATCTGCTGCTGCATCAGCCGGGCCCAAGCCGCGGATATCCGCGCTACCGAAGCCCGCATCATCGCCCGCGTCCCGGAACAGAAATTCGTCATCTTCAAGACGTCCGGGATGACCTGGGAACAGAAGAAAAAGATCGTCACCGACGGCGGAGGCAGGCCCATACGCGATATCGCTTTGATCAACGCCGTCGTCGCTCGTTTCCCGGCCGGCGTGGCGCCTTCCCTGCAAGCGCACCCACAGGTCTTCGACATCCTCGATGATGGCATCGCCTACATGCACGGCTACGAAGACAACGCGGCCATCTGGGACGGCCGCGCCAGCGCCAAGGCAACGGCCCCCGCGCTCATGCTGGGAACGAAACCGCAAACCCCGAAGCAACGCGTCTCCCCGAGGAGCCAGCCCATTACCACGGTACAACAGACTCCCTGGAACGTCGAGAGGGTCAACGCTCCTTCGGTCTGGCGGCGTTCCCGCGGTAAAGGCGTGAAGGTCTGCATCGTCGATTCAGGCGTAGACACCGACCATCCCGACTTGATGGCTAATGTCGCCAGCGGCAAGAACTTCCTCACCGATTCGCAAGGTCACAACGACACGGAGTTCGATGACGAACTCGGTCACGGTTCACATGTCTCCGGTATCATCGCCGCAATCGACGACGACTTAGGTATCGTAGGCGTCGCTCCCGGCGCGAGCATCTACGCGGCGCGCGTCTTCGGCAAGACCGGTTCAACCTCGTGGTCCACCATCGTGGCGGCTCTGGACTGGTGCGTGGAAAGGCGCACGCAAGTCATCAACATGAGCCTGGGCAGTTCGAAAGAGAACAAGGCCTTAGGCCTAGCCATAGCCAACGCCTACAAAGCGGGCTTGGTCGTCGTCGCCTCCGCGGGCAACAGCTCGGGCGGCCCCGTCGGATTTCCCGCAGCCTACCCGCAGGCTCTGGCGATATCTTCCAGCGACCGCTTCAACAAACTCTCGGATTTCTCCAGCGTAGGTCCCGAAGTCGACTTGATCGCCCCAGGCTCCGGTGATGCCAAAGCGACGACAGGTAGCGGCCGGGGCATACTCTCAACGATGTTCGGCGGCGGCTATGTCGAGATGCGCGGCACCTCGATGTCAGCCCCGCATGTGACAGGCACCGTAGCGCTACTCCTGGGAGCGGCGCCCAATCTATCCAATGAAGCGGTAGGCTCGATCCTGCGCCAGAGCGCGACGAACGTCGGCCTGTCGGCATCGGAACAAGGCAGCGGACTCATCAACATCTTAGCCGCAGTCGATTCCCTGGGAGGTTCTTAAACGGACTTAAGCGGCGCAAAATCGGCTAAAATAATCCCGATGCGCATAGCATTGGGATCGCTACTAGCCTTGTCGCTTGTCGCAGGAGGCTGTCAGACCTCGCGGTCGCAATATCCCCAGGATGCCAAAGCGCTCTTCGGTTCTTACCGGGCCATCGACGCGGAGGGCCTCTTCAAAGTCGTTGCCGCCGAGCCCGAACATTTCTACATCGTAGACCTGCGACCCTACTACATCTATGCCGAAACGCATATCCCGGGAGCCGTCAGCATCCCATTCCATCTATTGAACGAACGCCAAAGCAATATCCCTAAGTTCGAAGAGCTCGTGCTTTATTGTGACGACAGAAGCTGCATGCTCGATGACGAAGCTGCCAAAGTATTACTGCAAGCCGGCTACCGGCACATCAACATCCTTGATGACGGCATCAAAGGCTGGCTTGACAAAGGCTATCCGACAAGTTCAGGCGATAAACCGTAGGAGGAATCATCCATGGTCACAGGACTCGTTCTCATCCGGCTCTCCAGTGGCAGGGAAAAATCGACCCTGCAGCAGATCAAACAGACGAAAGGAGTGGCGCACGTCTCCGCCGTCTTCGGACGCTGGGACTTAGTCCTCGACATGGAGACCGACGACTTAACAGCGCTCTCTAACACGGTAGTCGCTAAGATCCGCGCCATCCCCGGAGTCATGTACACGGAGACGTTGATCACGACAGCGATATAGACCGCGTCCGCGGTCTTCTAAGGAGTCCCGCACGGCCAAGCCATGATGGATCCGGTATTGTCGGTCAGAGACTTAAGGACTTACTTCCATACGCCAGAGGGCACTGTCAAAGCGGTCAATGGCATCAGTTACGACCTGTACCCAGGACAAACCTTGGGCATCGTGGGTGAATCGGGCTGCGGCAAGAGCGTGCACGCGCTCTCCATCCTCGGCCTGATACCGACGCCCCCCGGCAAGATCGAAGGCGGACAGATCCTCTTTAAACCCGACGCCAACACGCCCGCTAAAGACTTAGCCGGCGCCAAGACTAAGGCGTTCAAGGATATCCGCGGCGTCAAGATCGCCATGATCTTCCAAGAACCCATGACGAGTTTGAATCCCGTGCTGACCATCGGCGAACAGATCGCCGAATCCATACGCTTCCACGCGGGCGCCTCACATGATAAGGCATGGAAACGCGCTATCGAACTACTCGAAGAAGTCGGCATCCCCAACGCAGCCAAGCGAGTCCACGATTACCCACACGCTTTCTCCGGCGGTATGCGCCAGCGTGCCATGATCGCGATGGCGCTAGCCATGAAACCCGCCATCCTCATCGCGGATGAACCCACCACCGCTTTGGACGTCACGGTGCAGGCGCAGATACTCGACCTCATGAAAAAGATGCAGAACGAATACAAGATGGCGCTCATCCTCATCACGCACAATATGGGCGTAGTGGCCGAGACCTGTGATGACGTTATCGTCATGTACGCGGGTAAACCCGTAGAGATCGGTCCGGTCGACAAGATCTTCGCCGCGCCACAACACCCCTACACCTGGGGACTGCTCAATTCCATCCCAAAACTCAACCGCCGTCATGAACGCTTAGAAAGCATCGAAGGCCAACCGCCGAACCTAGCCGACGACTTGAAAGGCTGCCTCTTCAACGACCGCTGCCGTTTCCGCTGGCAACGCTGCCAAGATGAAGAACCCGGACTCATCAAAGACGTTTCCGGACGTTCCTGCCGTTGTTGGCTCTACGACAAGGATTCTGCCAAGTCGGCGCCGCAAAAGATTTTAGATGACGCCAGTAAGACTTTGGCGCTGACCATGCCATGATGCAAAAAGCGCCGCTGGTACGCTTGGAATCCGTCAAAAAGCATTTCGAACTCACCAAAGGCATGGTATTCAGAAAATCCATCGGCACGGTCAAGGCCGTCGACGGCGTCACCCTCGACATCCATGAAGGCGAAACCCTGGGATTGGTCGGCGAATCGGGTTGCGGCAAGACGACTCTGGGACGCCTGGTCCTCGGTCTTGAGGAACCGACGCAAGGCCGCATCCTTTTTGAGGATAACGACATCCATGGACACGACAAGGCGGCGCGCAAAGCCTTCCGCCGCCAGGTGCAGATCGTGTTCCAAGACCCGTACTCGAGCTTGAACCCGCGTATGCGCGTAGCCGACATCGTGGCCGAACCCATGATCATCCATGCCACGGCCAAGGGTCCGGCGCTGACTAAAAGGATCGGCGATTTGCTCGACATGGCCGGGCTCTCGCGCCGCCACGCGGCGCGTTATCCGCATGAGTTCTCCGGCGGCCAGCGCCAGCGCATCGGCATCGCCCGCGCCCTGGCGCTGGAACCCAAACTCATCATCTGTGACGAACCGGTCAGCGCCTTAGACGTCTCCATCCAAGCGCAGATCCTCAATCTGCTGTCGAACCTGCAGAAAGAACTCGGGCTGACTTATCTTTTCATCTCG
>JBBTGF010000138.1:0-11012 GCA_038041525.1 Elusimicrobiota bacterium
ACAATCCCATGACGCTAGAGAGCACGAAGTATAAGGACCGCAGACCCAGGATCGCGAAGATGTTCGATGTGTAGACGATGAACGGGTCGCGGCTGATCGCCAATACGGCCGGGATGGAATCGACAGCGAACACCAGATCGGAAGCCTCGACGACCAGCACGCAAGCAAACAGAGTGGTAGCATGCCAGACGCCTGATTTTTTAACGAAGAACGCGTCACCGACATAAGAATTATCGAACGGCATGACCTTCTTGAACAATCGCAAAACCGGGTTCTTGCCGGGATCCATCTTTTCTTCATGCGCGCCGACCATCTTGATGCCCGTATAGATCAAAAGCTCCCCGAAGACATAGACGATCCAATGGAACCGTTCGATCAACGCCACGCCGGAGAATATCAGGATAAACCGCATCACCAGCGCCCCCAAAATGCCCCAATGCAGCACGCGCGGCTGGCAACGCACGGGAACGGCAAAATAGGCGAAGATCATGATGAAGACGAACATGTTATCGACAGAAAGCGAATACTCGATCAAGTATCCGGTCAAGAATTCAAGCGCCTTCTGATCGCCAAGTTTGACATAGACGCCGATGCCGAACGCCAATGCCAACGACACCCACATCAGCAACCACAACGAAGCCTCTTTGAGTTTGACCTCGTGGGCTTTACGATTGAAGACCTTCAGATCGAGGAACAATAACCCCAACACCGCGACATTAAACACGATCCACATCAACGTCCTAGTCTCCATCTAGCAGGCCTCCTTAGCCGTGGCTGTCCATCTGCCGACCCATGGCAAGAGCAAAAAAGCCGGGAAGGCTAGGACAAAAGTGAATGCGAAGTATCCAGTATAACCCATCTTTATGGCCATATATCCGGAAACCGCCCCCGCCAAAGAACGAGCCAATCCAAAGAACGCGGACAACAGCGCGTACTGCGTAGCTGAACGATCTTTATCGCATGCAGCCATCAAAAAAGTCAAAAATGGCGCCGTGCCCAAACCCGCGCTAAAAGCCTCAAACCCGGCGGCCGCCCAGATCGGAGCGGTCGCGCCCTGTAGCGCGGCTGCGGCATATCCCAGATTCGATACCGCCTGGATAAGTCCCAGCATCCAAAGGCTCTTGAAGATCCCGACGCGCGAAGTGAACCAGCCTCCCAACAGTGCGCCACAAATAGTCATACCGACTGCGACCGGACCCAAGAGCAACCCTATCTGCGCTGGCCCAAGGCCCCTGTCGACCAGAAAAGGCTTGGTCATAGGAGCCATGGCATAGTCACCTAATTTAAAGATCAGGATAAACATCATGGCGCCCCAAGCTCCATCTCTTGCCAGCAATCGCCTGACCGGGTCCCAGATCGGGGCCGGTTGTACTTCGCCCCCCGATGAAAGCGCGGCGGGAGTCCTGGGCAACCATAGACCATTAAGCAGCGCCGCCAGCAAAAAAAACGTCGCGACCATGCGCCAGACCATCGGCCAACCCCAATACGAAGCGAGCCAGACTAATGCTCCGCTTGCCAAGACCAAACCGATACGGTACGCACTCACGCGCAACCCATTGGCGAATCCCATCTGCTCCTTTTTTAAGATGTCGATGGAGTAACCGTCACAAGACGCATCCTGGGTAGCCGATGCCACTGCAGATACAAGCAACGCTACCCATAACTTCCAAGACAGACCGTCAGCAACCATACCGCAAACCCCTATCACCAAAGCAAAACACAACTGGCTTGCGGCGATCCAATAGCGCTTGCTGGCGATGCGATCGATGGCCGGAGCCCAGAAGAACTTGAACGTCCAGGGTAGACCGACGAGCGAAAGTAACCCGATCTCCTTTAAACTGACGCCCTGCTGCCTGAAGAAGACGGCGAATGCATCGTTGATGATGCCATAGGGCATACCACTAGTAAAATAAAGGAATGCGATCCAAAGATAGGTCACGGATTGTAAGGAAGGTCGCTTAATTCCGCACGCACGTAATAGATGATCGCGGGAGCCAAGATGATGCCTGGTACGCCCATGACGACCTCCCCGACGACGATACCCATGAGCGTCAACCAAGTCGGGAACCTGATGCTGGCGCCAACGATACGGCTATTAAGGAAATACTCGGCTTTATGGATGAACACAAGGAAACCCAGCGAGATCACCGCGAGCTTGGTAGATATCATCAAAGCGGAAGCGACGATGATGGCGTTACTGATGATGTTACCGACGATAGGCAACAACCCTAAGACGAACGTAGCCGGCACCAGGAATGCGATATGCGGCAACCCGGTACTGACCAGGAATACCGCTGTCGCCGCCGTATTGATGGCGGAGATAATGACCTGGGCTCCCACCACTTTCTCGAACCCGGCCATGAAGGACCCGGCGCGTTTGAAAAGCTCATCACGGATGGCATCGTAGAGGTTCTCCTGTTCATCTTTGCCGTGGGTGGTGAAAAAACAGAAGATAGCGATGAAGATACCGGCGATGACATAAAAAAAACGTTTGGAGATCAGCCCACTGGCCTTAGTGATGCGCGGCACGTTCTGCTTGACCGAACGCACGATGAGTTCACGCAATTCGAGCATATCGTCGAACGGTAGATCGTAACCATATGCGTCGGCCACCTCGACTAATCGCGGTATCGCGGTCGACGCGATCTTAGGCACTGTCGTGAACATGCCTCGGATGAAGATAGAAGTGAACCAACCGAACAGGGTGGCTAGGATCAGGAACGCCCCCAAAGCGATCCATTTCGCGCGTCGCGCCGGGACTTTCAAACGCAATGACCGGTACATGGAATCAAGCACCATGAATGAAAAAAGCCCCGCTATCATCAACGGCCCGAGTTTGAGCACGACCACGGTGACGAAAAGCGCGGCGAACAGCAGGTAAGAGACGTTCCTGGCGAAGGAAGCCGAGGACGCCTTCATGATATAACCTTCACGCATCCGAACATATTGGAATTAAATAATAATTTTTGCTCTTATAGTGGATATGCAATCGATATCAAGCTCCATCATAACCATATTGGCGCTATGCACAAGCGTCCTGCACGCGGCCAGCACGTCGCATGACAGCGACTTGTCCCCTAAAAGATCGGCCCAGCGCCTGCAGGCTGGCATCGTCTCCGAAGGCAGGCTTGTCGGCAGGACTTGGCTATTCCCGGCCCAAGCGCTGACAGAACCGGAAGGTTCATCCGAAAAGACCACCACCCCGCTTATTAAAGGAAGATTACTGCTTACCGACACCCATAACACCGCCCATCCGGCGCGGCTCGCCAAAGTCATGCTCATGGGCGCCGCCGGCATCATCAGCGAGACCGTCGTCGCGGCCGATGGCGCTTGGGCCATCTCCCCTAAGTCGGCGCTGGAAGGCTCTTATGCCCTGCGCTTCAGCTTGAACAACCGCTACTGGATGCTGCGTAACACCGATGGTAATGATTACGCATGGGAAGGCCCGAAAGTCACGCTCCCCATCGATGGCGACTTCGATACCGGTGATTGGAGTTTGGACAGTTCCCTGGCCAACGGTCAAGTCGGATACATCCACTTGAGTTTTTTGGAAGCGCTCGATAGCTTCGCGCGCTACGGCATAGACATCAGTTGGTGGCGGCAAGTCACCACGGTCTGGCCGGACCAAGACGCGTACTATTCACCGTCATACCATGCTGTGCATCTCTCCAATCCTAAAGCCTGGGATGTCAACATCCACGAGCTCGGCCACTCCATCGTCGCCACGGGGATGCGCGTGCCCTCCGCGGGCGGACAGCACAAGATCGATGAATGCTACAGCGCCAACCTCGCCTGGTCGGAAGGCTTCCCGACATTCCTGGCCGCCCTGGCTCATCTTGACTTAAACGACCCCGACGCCAAGTTCGAATATCTAGTACCCAGGCGCGCACCGATCAAAGTCGAGAATGTCCCCTCCGACGTATGTCAAGGAGATAACAACGAATGGCGCGTCACTTCCGCGCTCTGGGATATCGTCGACACTAACAATGACGATAAAGACGTCTCTGTGATCAGCGCAACCCGCTTGCTTAAAGCCTTGTTCGGTCAAAGCTTCGCCGGCATGAAAGGCGCCTGGCGTTTGCTCGAAAAACAACTTGACGCACAAGAATCCGCAGCCGCAAAAGCGGCGCTACGCCAGAACACTATCGTGTATGCCGACAGACCCGGCGTCGCACGGCGAGCGGCAGGCGACACCACGGCGTGGTCGCATCCCGATTGGGACGGACATCAGCAAGCCATCACCGCGGCGGTAATACGGGAAGATAATTTCGTAGAATAAATTAGGTCTCGAAAGCTCGAGACCTCCCCCGAATCCTAAATATGGGAATGATATGCTTATGGGAAATACCTTGATGCGTCCGCTTGAAAATCTAGATAAGGCATTCGCCGGGATGACTCCTATCGACCCGACCGAATGGCTCGAGCTTGAGAAGGCAGGTATCAGCCGCGCCATGCGCGCCATCGACATCCTGACCCCGATCGGCAAGGGCCAGCGTGGGCTCATCGTCTCCCCGCCCAAAGCCGGGAAGACCACGCTGCTTAAACACATCTGCCAATCCATGGCAGCCGTCGACCCGCAGATGAAGATCTATTGTTTCTTAGTCGACGAGCGGCCCGAAGAAGTCACGGACTTCAAACGCAGCGTCCCTGCCGAGGTCTTCGCGTCTTCCAGCGACCGCCCTTATGAAGAACACATCGAAATGGCCGAGATGGTCATCTCCCGAGCAGCGCAGGAAGCGGGCTCGGGCAAAAACGTGGCGATCTTGCTTGATTCGCTCACCCGCTTGGCCCGCGTGCACAATACCAACTCCAATAGCAGGCGCACGATGACTGGTGGCCTTGATTCCAGGGCGATGGAAATCCCCCGCCGGTTCTTCGGCGCGGCGCGTAACCTCGAGCACGGCGGTTCATTGACGATCTTAGCGACCATATTAGTAGAAACCGGCAGTCGCATGGACGACATCATATTCCAGGAATTCAAAGGCACTGGCAATATGGAGCTCGTGCTATCACGAGCCGCGGCTGAAGCCAGACTGTTCCCAGCCCTCAACATCGCAGCCTCGGGAACCAGGAAAGAAGAAAAACTCCTACCGGCGGACATGCTGGCCGGTGCCTGGAAATTACGTCGCGCGCTCATGAGCCTTCCGCCGCTAGAGGCGACCAGGAAGCTCATCGACTTGCTTGAGGAATACCCCACCAACAGAGCGCTGCTTAAGACCATCTCTGACATATCGTAGACACAAAAAAAAGGAGAGTCCCCTTGAGGACTCTCCCCTCCCGTTGTGCTTGCACTACCTGTCGGCCGATCGTTCCTAGCAAGCTCGCCGCAATCACTGCGGCTCAATAGATAATGTCCCTTGAACCTGGTTTTTGCAAGAGGGGTCAGCGTCCGGCGCTGGTGAAGTCCATTGCTTGACACTTAAAAAATTCACAGAATCAAGTAACGTCACGGCAATCGACGACCCATGCGGCGCAAATACCTCAGACCCACGGAAACCGCACTCGCGTTAGGCGCATTCTGTCTTGCCATCTTGGTCAACCTCAATGCCAGCATCTACACGGCCAAAGTCGGCGCCCAAGCTCCATACCTACACAGCGACTTGCTGCTCAACCTGCTACCACGCATAGACCTCTTCTTCCTTTTCGTCTGGGGATTCTTCGGGTTCATCGTGTTCGCTTTAACCGCCGGATTAACCTCGGAAAAACGCCGCATCGCCTACATCCTGTGGATGTATGCGCTTTTGATCATGTTAAGGAGCCTCTTCATCATCCTGACTCCGATGAGCTTGCCTCCAGAGGCTGTCCCCAGACAAGGCTCTGGATTCTTCGATTTGATAGGCTGCCATCTGACTTCGGGATACGACCTATTCTTCTCAGGGCACGCTGCATTCCCGTTCCTCGGATATCTCCTCTATAAGAACCATTACGTAAAACTGGTGTTTATGGCATTCTCGCTGACCATGGCTCTAGGAATACTTCTATGCAAATACCATTATTCCATCGACATCCTCGGCGCCTATTTCATCACCTACGCTACAGTGAAAGCGCATCAAGGACATATCGAACCGGCTTACAAACGCTTCCTCGACAGATTGGATTCTTCGGGTTGGATTCAGTGAGCGCCGCCGCGCGGCAAGAACTCGATCGCGTCCCAGGCCATATCTTCAACCTGCTCGCGTAGCGGATTGCGTCCGATCTTGCCGGCGACCTGGCTGCCGATGTGCGCAAGCCCCTTCTTTAAAGCGTCACCAGCCGACAAAGCGGCAGTCGACTTAGCGGACCGCGCCTCCTTCTCCCAAAGCAATTCCCCGCTCTTGGCGTCGACCATGCGGAACTTCGCGCGCACACTGCGGATGTTCAAGAATCCCGTGGTCTTATATCCGAAATCAAGCAGCTCGCCATAGACCAGAGCTTCGACACCAAGGGTTTCTCCTAACCGCTGTGGGGTGACAGACGGCAATTGCCCGCCGTCTGTGATACCCAAGGCCTTGAGCCCCGCATCGATAGAAACCAAATCCTTGGTGCGATAACCCTTTTTACTGGCAATACGCTCATCGAACGCATGGCGCACGATGACGGGACCATCCAGGTCGTTGGTGTGGTTATTCATGGGCAACACCGCGATACTGGAAGGCGCTACGAACGGCTTCTTAAGGAACTGTTTACTCCCCGAAACGCATGCGCCCAAGCTCGCCGCGACGGCCGCGATGATCAGGATCTTCGGAAATGCCATGAGAGCGTGAACAGCGTGGTCTTGAATCCCTGTTGCTCGCCGTTAGCGGCGGCCTGCTGCAGCAATGTGCCGATGGAAAGGTTCCAAGGCACGATGATGATGTCAGCGCCGTAAGACAAGGTCGTAAACGGCTCGATATCCACGACGCTGGAGGTCACCAGCGAGCGCACTCCGCTATAACCATGATTGAAGGTGAATGACGCCGTTCCCGACTCCATGTTCGCCATGAAGAAAGGCGCCAATTTAAGTTTAGCTACGGGGATCCCGGCCTGGGCTCCGAACTGGACGCCGAAAAGCGCCACGGTCGTGTTCATGGTAAAAATAGTACTGTCGGCGTCAGTCACACCCGCGCGCGCATGATACGGCGTAGCCAAGGTAAGCATGGTCAACGCCATGTTCGGTCCCGCGAAGAATAAAAGATTGCCATTGGGATTATTGATGAGCTGGGCTTCCAGATTACCGCTTAGCGGCATCATGAAGCCCGTAAGACTGCCTTTGTCTTCAACGATCGGACTCCAAAGCGTATTACTGAATATGAATGGCAGCGCGAAACCCGGCATCTCGCCGGTCAAACCAAAAAAACCGAACTGACCGTCGAGCGCTACCCGCTCATTGGCAGAACGTCGGACGATGAGATTAGCGCCACCACCCTTGATATCGACCCCCACTTCGGTCGATGACATGGAATAATACGCGCCCGTGAGCTTAAGATCGGTGCGTCTGGGCTCGAAATATGGATAGGCGATAGGCGGCGGCGCAAGCTGAAAATTCGACTGCTGCGCATAGACTGTGGACACGCCCAAAGTGACGAGGGGTAACAGCAAAGCGAAAACGGACTTCCTCATGATGCACCTCCAGCGGATGATTTAGACTCAAGCATACCTTTTGACGCTATGCGAGTCAAAAAAAATGCCATAAGTACAGATTTTTCCTAAAATCCATCATGGACTTCGTCGGCAAAGATCCCTTGCGTCGCGACGGACCCCGCAAGCTCACCGGCGACGAACGCTATATCGATGACATCGACTTACCGGGGTGTTTGCACGGCGTGACATTACGCAGCACGATCGCCTATGGCCGTATCCGCGCCATCCGTTTCGACAGCGCCTTCCCCTGGGACCAGTGCGTCATCGCGAAAGCTCAGGATATCCCTGGGGAGAACTTTGTCACCCTGATCGAAAAAGACCAGCCATTGTTAGCCAGCGACAAGATCATGCACCCAATGGAACCCATACTGCTTATGGCGCACCAAGACCGCGCGCTCGCCTACGCGGCGCTCGAACACATCCACGTCGACTACGAGACTCTCGAGCCCGTCTACGCTATCAAGGACTCGCTAGCCGTCCGGCAAAAGCTCTTCGGCGCCAGCAACATCTTCAAGGAATTCCATGTCGAGAAGGGCTCCCTTGACGACGGTTGGTCGCGTTCACAAGTTATCATCGAAGGCGTCTATCGCGTCCCCCATCAAGAACAGGCCTATATCGAGAACAACGGCATGGCGGCCTATATAGATGATAAGGGCGTGCTGACCGTCATCGGCTCATTGCAATGTCCTTATTACGTACACAAAGCGCTCAAGCAGATGTTCCGGCTTGACGACGGACACGTGCGCGTCATCCAGGCCGCGACCGGGGGCGGCTTCGGCGGCAAGGAGGACTACCCCTCGCTCATCGCGGGTCATGCCGCGCTCTTAGCCATGAAAGCGAGACGTCCGGTCAAGATCATCTACGACCGCCAAGAGGACATGGCGGCCACGACCAAACGCCACCCCGCGCTCATCCATCACAAGACCGGGCTGACCCGCGACGGTAAGCTCGTAGCCCAAGACATCGATATCACCATGGACGGCGGCGCCTACGCGACACTCTCCTCGGTCGTACTCTCAAGAGCGACCCTGCACGCGACAGGACCCTATACCTGTCCCAATGTAAGAGTGCGCTCCCGCGTGGTAGCCACCAACACGCCGCCTAACGGCGCATTCCGCGGGTTCGGCGCGCCACAGACCCTTTTCGCCGCGGAATTACACTTTGAAAAGATCGCCAAAGTCCTCGGCAAGGACCCGCTCGCGCTCAAAAGAGCCAATCTTTACAGGAAAGGATCCATCACGCTTACCGGCCAGAGATTACAGGATAGCGTCGGCGCCACCGAAGTCATAGACCGCACGCTTGGCGCGAGCCGTTACCAGCAAAAGCGTAAAGCGTTCGAGCGCTGGAACAAGGACGCCCGCAAACCCACCTGGCGCGGGATCGGGCTTGCCATCGTCCATCATGGAGCCGGGTTCACCGGCAGCGGCGAAGTCTACCTCGCGAGCCGGGCCGCCGTGAGCATCGACAAGGAAGCGAAGTTCGAAATCCTTGCGGCATCCACCGAGATCGGACAAGGTACGCAGACGGTCTTGGCACAGATCGTCGCCGACACGCTCAAAGTGCCACTGGCGCGCGTGGATGTACCGCTGCCTGACACGAACCATGTGCCCGACAGCGGGCCGACAGTGGCGTCAAGGACGTGTATGGTCGTCGGCGGACTGCTCAAGCGCGCGGCGCAAGACCTCAAGTCGCAAGCGACCAAGGCGCTCGGGCGCGTACCCAAAAACCCGACTGATTGGCGCCGCGCGGCCAGAATCCTATGCGGCGACAATCCCCGACGCCGGTTTGAAACGAGTTACAAGAAACCCGCCCATGTCGAATGGGACGACGCGACTTACAAAGGCGACGCTTACGGAGTCTACAGTTATGGCGCCGCGGCGGTCGAAGTCGAGGTCGACAAGACCACCTACGCAGTCCAGGCAACCAGGCTCACTACGGCTCAAGATATCGGCAAAGCGATCCACCCGCGCCTGGCCAAAGGTCAGATGATCGGCGGCCTGGCGCAAGGCATTGGGTATGCATTGCTTGAATATCCAATATTCAAGGACGGCCGCATGGTCAATGCGCAACTGACGAACTACATCATCCCCACAGCCGCCGACATCCCGCCAATGGTAGCGTATATCATCGAAAAACCCTACCGCGATGGTCCCTTCGGCGCCAAAGGCGTCGGCGAACTGCCCATGGACATAACCGCGCCCGCCATCGCGGCCGCTATCCATCATGCGACGGGTCGCTTGATCACAAGCCTGCCTATCCTGCCGGAGGATATCCTTAACGCCATGCATCCGCAAAAGGAGCAAGTCTGACATGCATCTGAAAGTGAACGGCAAGATGCGTAAATATACGGGTCCGGCATTCAAGCGTCTCATCGACGTATTGAGGGAAGACCTGCGCCTCACAGGAGTCAAAGAAGGTTGCGGCGAAGGCGAATGCGGCGCCTGTACGGTGCTAGCAGACGGTCGACCCGTCAATAGCTGCCTCATCCCTGTCGCACAGATGGAAGGCAAGACTATCCAGACCGTCGAATCCTTAGGCACACCAGAAAAGCTTTCCCCATTGCAACAAGCTTTCTTAAGACACGGCGCGGCCCAGTGCGGCATGTGCACCCCAGGCATGCTTTTAAGCGCACAGGCGCTCATCCGCGCCAAAAAAGCCAAGACGCCACAAGATATCCGCAAAGGCCTCTCGGGGAATCTCTGCCGGTGCACTGGATATCAACACATCATCGACGCGGTCCAAGAGACCGCCAAGAAAGCGCTGAAACGATGAGAGGCGACCCCAAGAGCGTCACTTTACTGCGTCCTAAGAGCGTCAAAGCAGCGCTGGCTATGGCCGCGGCTTCACCCGGAGCTCTCTGCATCGCAGGTGGCACGGACGTAATGGTCGCCTGGAACGCAGGTCAGATAAAACCTAAGACCGTCATCGACCTCTCGACGCTGGGCGACTGGCGCAAGATCGCGCTCCAAGGCGCCAAGATAACGATCGGCGCCTTGGCCACGCACGCCGAGATACAAGACCACCCTCTCATAAAAAACGCATTCCCATTGCTGGCGCAAGCCAGCTCGGTCATCGGTTGCGCGCAAATACAGAACCGGGGCACATTAGGTGGCAATATCGCCAACGCCAGCCCGGCCGGTGATACCTTTCCCGCGCTGCTCGTCTATGACGCTAGAGTCGTCATCGTCTCAAGATCAGGACAGCGCACCGTGGCGCTGGAAGGATTCTTCACCGGCGTTAAAAAGAACGTTTTAAGACCCGGCGAACTCATCTCAAGCATCGAGATCGACCGAGCCGTGCGTTCGGCTCTGAAGCATTATCCCTCGGTTTATCAGATCGATTCGGATCGGCTCGCGGCTCTGCGGCCCGAGGTCATAGTCACCCAGGCCCACTGCGAAGTCTGCGCGGTCAGC
>JBBTGF010000139.1:0-4285 GCA_038041525.1 Elusimicrobiota bacterium
CTGAATATCTTCACCGCCTGGGCTTGTTTTCCCGCGTTCATTTTGACGATTTTTTCCGTGTAACTATATGGATGCATACAATGACCCAACCCACGCATAAAGGACATCGGCAACGCTTAAGCGGACGTTTTACCCATAGTCGCCTGACCGGCTTCGCGGATCATGAAATATTGGAGTTCATCTTAACGTTCGCCAGGCCCAGAGTAGACACTAAACCGGCCGCCAAAGAACTTCTAAAGAAATTCAAAAGCCTCTCGGGCGTCTTCGATGCGCAAGCGAACGACCTCATTTTGACGCCTGGCATCGGAGAGCGCTGCGCCTTACTACTATCGCTCTTCAAACCCGTCTGCCTCGCCTATCTTAACGAAGGGCTACGCGCCAAAAGCCTTCTCGACAACCCACAAGCCGTGGTCCGTTATTGCCGATTAGACATGGCTGCAAACGGCCATGAAACCGTGCGTGTTCTCTACGTCGACAGCAGGAACTATCTGATCTGTGAAAAAACCGTGTCTTTAGGCAGTATCGACAGGGCTCCCGTCTATCCTAGACGGATCATCGAAGAAGCTCTACTCTGCCACGGCGCCGGCTTCATCCTGGCGCACAACCATCCAAGCGGCGACGTAACGCCGTCACGCGAAGACCGAGAACTCACGGATCGTCTTGGCAAGATAGCTAAAGACATGGAACTTTCCTTCCTAGACCATCTCATCGTAAGCCATAAAGGTTATTACAGCTTCAAAGAACATGGCCTGCTAAAATAGAGCGGCTAGGTTATTCCGGTTTAAAACGCAACGCTTCTTTAAGCAAGCGATAAGCAAACTGCTGTTGCCGCGAGGATTTATCGCGCAACTCAGCGTCGATGCGCGTTTCCCAAGAAGATTTTTCATAAGTAGTAGCGCAATCGTCCAATAAGACAGCTATGGGTACGCCGATCGCTCTGGCGAGTTTTTGTAAGGTCAGGATACTGATCTTCTTGGTTCCCCTCTCTATCTGTCCGATATAACTGGGATTAAGATCGGCTTTTTCAGCAAGATTTTCTTGCGTCCAATCCAGGCGGTGACGCAATTCACGGACGCGATTACCCAATTCTTTATAAATATCTTTAGCCACAAGATCCCTCCAGCTTTCCTCCTATTTTGCATGCAAGGGACCTGTTGGTCTACGCTCTGTAAGGTTTTTAAATATAAACCTTATGGTATTGAATAATTCTTCATCTAATATTACCCTATTATATGCGCATCCTATTAGCAGACGACGAAACAGACGCCGTACATCCTATCTTTAGAACATTGATCAAAGCCGGTTTTCAAGTCGACTTGGTCCACGACGGACTCGAGCTTTTGAAACTCTGGGAAACCCTACGACATCCCTTGGTCATCAGCGACATAAACATGCCCGGAAAAGACGGCGTAGACGCTTGCGCGGAAATACGCCAGCGCGAACCGGCCACAAAAATCATCCTGATGAGCGGCTCCCCTGAATCGTTAGAGCGGGCCCGGCTTAATAACTTCAAATTACGCTTAAGCAAACCTTTCGATCAAGAAACTATCCTATCCTACATCCGCCAAGCTCTTGGACACTAGCTTCTTTAACCTATAATTAAACGTATTGGAGGGGTCGCATAGTGGCCTAGTGCGGCGGATTGCTAATCCGCTGTACGGTTAACTCCGTACCGAGGGTTCAAATCCCTCCCCCTCCGATTTATTGATTTTATATGAGACTGCTCCTGATTCTGCCTGTGCTTCTGGTCTTTTCCTCCTGTGCTGCCGTCCCGCTGTCCGGCCGCAAGCAGCTCGTCTTCGTCTCCGGCGGCGAGGAGCAAAAGATGGGAGCGGACGAATACAAGAAAGTCTTAGATAAGACCCCGCCCCTACCACAGACCGATCCCCGTTCCAAACGTGTCTTTGGGATCGGCGAGCGCCTGGCGGCCAAAGCTGACCGGCCTGATTTCCAATGGGAATTCAACACCATAGAGAACGACGAGGTGATCAACGCTTTCTGTCTACCCGGAGGCAAGGTCGTGGTTTATACCGGCATACTCAACGTCGCCAAAACTGACGCGGAATTAGCCACAGTCATGGGCCATGAGATCGGCCACGCCATCGCGCGCCACGGGGCTGAACGCGTATCGCAAGGCATGCTCATGCAAACCGGCGGCGCCATCCTCGCTATCGCGACCGGACGCAAAGACGCGGCTTCCCAAAAAGCCGTCCAACAAGCCTACGGCACGGGCGCTGCCATGGGCATCCTACTGCCGTTCTCAAGGAAACACGAAGAAGAAGCTGACTACATCGGTCTTATCCTGATGGTTAAGGCAGGCTACGACCCGGCAGCTGCGGTCACTTTCTGGCAAGGAATGGACAGATCTTCTCCCGGCAAAAACGATCCGCTCTCAAAATTCCTCTCGACCCATCCCTCACACGGTAAACGCATCGAAAATATCCAGAAATGGTTGCCTGAAGCCGGATCACATTACGATAAGCGCTAGCGCCATCTTGAATCACTTCGTCAACTTAGCCTTGAACGAATCACGGATCACAAAAGTATTGGCCCAATCGCCATATTCCTGCTGACTCATCTGCCCATCGCTGACGTTACGCACGAGCATGGTGACAAGAGCGGCATCGATGAATTTAAGTCTGGTCGTTCTAATGCTAAGCAGTGACGCAGGCTCATCGATCTCATCAGCCAGCTCGCTTAACGCGGAGATGACCCAGCGCTGTTGCTCATCGCTGATCCCGGGAACTTCATTCTCCGACATAAAGCCCGCAAAGCCGTTCGCCTGCACGCTGGCATAGCCTAACGTGCGCTTTGCCGCCAGCGTGAATATAGCGATAAGGCACAAAAGGCTGACTCCCGATATAGCCCCGATAGCACGGTAGCCGACCCGAGGCGACCCTGATAAAGCATATAGGATGGCTGCCGGCGTCCATAGCAACGCCATGAATACGCACCAGGCGGTCTTGCCGGCCTTGCTATGTTCTTCTGCGCGCACGCACGAAATAACCATCCAAACCGGCAGTATCAACACCAAGTACACGACGAACATCGCACAGATGATGACACCCGATAGGACAAGAAAATGCATGCTTTGACCTCTAAATCAAATCTAACGGGAAAAACAATCTGGCGCAATACGGAAACGGCTATTTCGTTATCCGCTCAAAAGGCAGGTAATGACGCAACGCTTGCGGCACACGGACAGAACCGTCAGGCTCTTGATGGTTCTCAAGCACGGCCGCTAACATCCTGTTGACCGAGACGCCGGTCCCATTCAACAGATGGACGAACTCTTTCTTGCCGTCGGCCTTCTTGTATTTGACATTGATGCGCCGCGCCTGGAAATCCCCGCAATTAGAACACGAAGAGATCTCCCGCCACATCTTCTCACCCGGCATCCAGACCTCGAGGTCGTATGTCTTCATCGCCGCAAACCCGATATCCCCACTGCAAAGCGCCAGTACACGATAAGGGATAGCGAGCTTCTTTAAGATAGCCTCCGCATGGGTCCTGATAAGCTCAAGCTCGGCCGCGGAATCCTCGGGGCGGCAAAAACGCACCAACTCCACGTTCTTGAACTGATGGTTGCGGATGATGCCGCGCGTGTCTTTGCCGTACGAACCCGCCTCACGTCTGAATGAGACGCAGCCCGCCGTGTACGCGACAGGCAGCGCGCTTTCATCGATGACCTCGTCGCGGTGCAGGGAGCAGAGCGCCACTTCCTCGGTCGGCGAAAGATAGAGAGCCTCATCACGCATGCGATAAAGGTCCTCCTCGAATTTAGGCAACTGCCCCGTCCCTGTCAACGTCTCGGCATTGAGCAACAAAGGCGGATAGATCTCCGTATACCCATGCTCACGCGTATGGGTATCAAGCATCAACTGTATCAGCGCCCGTTCGAGCGTGGCGAGCGGTCCTTTGAGCACGGCAAAACGCGAGCCGGCAAGTTTACCCGCGCGATCGATATCCAACAACCCAAGAGCTTCTCCAGCTTCAACATGGTTCTTGACCGCGAATCCAGGGTCGAGCGGCCTGCCTGGCGGGACCCATTCGGATACGACCTTATTGTCCTCCGGGGTCTTGCCTAAAGGGGTAGATGCGTCGAGTAGGTTAGGGATACTCAAAAGCAGCTCTCGGGTCTTAGCCTCCGCTTCCTCGGTCGTGCCATTGAACGCCTCAAGCTGTGTTTTGATGACATCGGCTTCATTGGCAAGTCCGGCAGGGGTCTCTTGCTTGGCTTTTTTGAACTCGCCGATCTTGCGTGACACCTCGTTGCGTTTGGCCT
>JBBTGF010000140.1:0-4078 GCA_038041525.1 Elusimicrobiota bacterium
TGTCAAGGCTTTGCAAGAAGCCGCTAAAATCATCCGCTCCCAAGGAACCATGAATGTTCCTGGAGACTTTTTATTAGAAGCAAGCAGGACGCAATTGGGGCTTAAATGGGGCGATACAACACTTTTTTCAAGGCTAATTGAAGGCAGTTTCCCCAACTGGGAACAGGTTATCCCTAAAAAAGGCACGGTAAAGGTTTCTTTTGATAAAGAGACGCTGATGGCGGTGACCAGGAGGGCATCTCTATGTATCGCAGATCGCGTTGGAACATGTAAATACCGGTTCACTAAAGATTCTTGCGAGGTCACATCAAGGACGCTTGGGCATTACGAGTTCGAGGAGAATGTCGACGTCAAGGCCATGGAGGGCGCTGAAGGTTTTGAGATTTCTTTTAATCCCATCTATGTCATGGACTTTCTCAAGGCGTCCGAAAACGACACTGTCGATATCCATTTAACAACGAGCGTCAACCCAGCCCTATTTTCTTGTTCGGAAGGTGATAGTTATCGCTACGTCGTCATGCCGACAAGGAATCAAGCGAAATAAGACCGATGCGTAGGGCGCATACATTCCTACGAGAGCTTTTCCCTGCTTCGTTAGTCAAGGCGTCACTGGAGTTGCCGGTTAGTTTTGGTAAACTGTGGAATCTGGTTGACGCGTTCAAAATAAACCAGGGGGTTCTACATCTTTTAAGCTCCCATCCAGCGTTATCTTGGGAGGTCGGGGTGCGTAAGAGGGAATTACTGAAAGCGTTGAAAACGCACGGCATTAAAGATATCAGCGTGCGCAGGGAAGGATAATGGAATTAATGGCAAAAAAAGATCCGAAGGAAAGCGATTACTCCGAAAAAGACATCCAGGTCCTTGAGGGGCTTGAGGCTGTCCGGAAGCGTCCAGCCATGTATATCGGCTCGACCGGTCTTCAAGGACTGCATCATTTGGTGTATGAAGCGGTAGACAATTCTGTTGATGAGGCGCTCGCCGGGTACGCGAAAACGATCAACGCAACCATCCACAAAGACAACAGTATTTCTGTGCTTGATGACGGACGAGGCATCCCTGTCGGTATCATGACCGACGTTAAAGACCCTAAACTTAAGGGTAAATCCGCGCTAGAAGTCGTCATGACCACCTTGCATGCAGGCGGAAAATTCGAGAAAAAAGCATATCAGGTCTCCGGCGGCTTGCATGGCGTGGGCATTTCATGCGTCAACGCTTTGTCCGAATGGCTCGAGGTCGAAGTTTATCTCAACGGAAAAATCTATCGTCAGAGATACGCCTGTGGTAAACCCACGACAGGGGTTGATGTTGTCGGCAAAACCGAAGACAGGGGAACTAAGGTTTGGTTCAAACCAGACTCAGAGATATTCAAAGAAACGACCTATTCGTTCGACACCTTGGCAAAAAGACTCCGGGAACTCGCTTTCCTTAATGCCGGTTTAAAAATCACACTATTAGACGAAAGGGATGACAAGGAACACACTTTCGTCTATTCTGGAGGTATTTCTGAGTTTGTACAGTTCTTGAATTCCAAACGCAGCGTTCTACATAAAGAGCCGATCAAGGTCGTCAAAGAAAAAGAGAACAATATCCTAGAGTTGGCGTTGCAGTATAACGATGGTTTTGATGAGAATATTTTCACTTTTGTCAACAATATCAGCACAACGGAAGGGGGAACGCATCTTTCAGGGTTTCGTTCCGCATTAACCAGGGTCGTTAATGAGTATGTAAAACGCAACGACATGCTCAAAGGTAAGACGCTTAACCTTTCTGGAGAAGACGTCAGGGAGGGTTTGGTCGCGGTTTTGTCGATTAAATTGCCATTCCCTCAGTTCGAAGGACAGACCAAGACCAAGCTGGGAAACTCCGAAATAGAAGGATTCGTTAAATCGGTAGCCGGAGACGCTTTGATCACTTATTTTGAGGAACATCCGCAGACGGCGCAGACAGTGTGCGCCAAGGCGATCAATGCTGCGGAAGCGCGTGAGGCCGCACGCAAGGCCAGGGATTTGACTCGCAGGAAGGGGTTGCTGGAGGTTTCTTCGCTCCCTGGGAAACTGGCGGATTGTCAAGAGAAGGACCCTGACCGTTGCGAGCTTTTTATCGTCGAGGGGGATTCTGCCGGCGGCAGCTGCAAAATGGGACGGGACAGGAAGTTTCAGGCGATCCTGCCCATCAAGGGCAAGATCATCAATGTGGAAAAATCCAGATTGGTCAAGGTTTTGTCCAATGACGAGATCAGAACCTTGGTTACCGCCATCGGCGCCGGTATCGGCAACGCGGCTGCCAATGGAGAGACAGAGGGCGGTTTTGATATCACAAAACTACGCTACGGCAAGGTGATCATCACCTGCGATGCCGACGTTGATGGTTCCCACATCAGAACCTTGTTGTTGACATTCTTTTATCGGCAAATGAGGCCCTTGGTGGATGGCGGTAATATTTATATCGCTGCGCCGCCTTTGTATAGGCTTAAGAAAGGCAAGACGGAGATGTATCTGCATACCGACGAAGACATGGAAAAGTGGGTTTCCGAGGAAGCCATCGCTTCGTTCAAGTTCACCCAAATGCTCAAAGGCAAACTTAGGGTGGAAATCAAAGGGCCGAAACTCAAAGAATTGTTAGAAACCATACGCAAAACGTCCGCTTTGAGAAAAACGCTCACAAAAAAGAAGATCGCTTGGTCGGAAGTCCTTGAATTCATGGACAAAGGGAAAATCCCGGTTAGCGTTTTTGAGGATGAAGACGGCAAACGGACATATTTTTTCAACGAAAGGGAATGGAGCAAGGCTAAAACAGAATATCTTGAAATACGCAAGAAGAAAATGGCCGAAACAGCGGAGGACGTGGCGCTAAACACCGAGGAGCTCGGCGTCAAATTCAAGGATCTAGTGGAAATCAAAGAAATCGGGGTCCTGAAAGCGAATTTAGAAGCCTTTGACATCAAAGAGCCGTTGGGACTAAAACGGGAAGATTTCAACAAAGCAAAAGACTGGGATGAAAAACCAGAGATCACATATTGTTTCTTGGATACCGACAAAGGGGCTCCGGCGGGCGAGGAATTCCCGGATATCTTAGAGAGCTTTGAAAGGATCAAGGCGTTGGTTTTTAATGAAGCCTCGATCCAGCGTTATAAGGGTCTTGGTGAAATGAATCCAGAACAATTATGGGAAACCACCATGGACCCTAAAGTGCGTAAACTTTATAGAGTGCAACTTGAAGACAGCGTTTATGCCGATCAAATCTTCGTTACTTTAATGGGAGAAAAGGTCGAACCAAGGAAGAAGTTCATCGAAGAGAACGCTTTAGAAGTAAAGAATCTAGATATTTAGAATAAAGGAAATCCATCATGGGTAAAACCGGCGGACAAGAAGAGCTCGAGTTCGGCATGATCACACCGCGCCCTATCGAAGAGGAGATGAAATCCTCATACATCAATTATGCGATGAGCGTTATCGTGGGGCGAGCGTTGCCCGATGCGCGCGATGGTTTGAAACCCGTACACCGCCGTATCCTTTTCACCATGGATGAGATGGGGCTGGCGCACAATAAGCCGTTCAAGAAATCGGCCCGCGTGGTCGGTGACACTTTAGGTAAATATCACCCACATGGCGATCAGGCGGTTTATGACGCCATGGCGCGTATGGTGCAAGATTTTTCTTTAAGGCATCCGCTGTTGAACGGTCAGGGGAACTGGGGCTCGTTAGACGGCGATCCGCCGGCCGCCATGCGTTATACCGAGATCCGTTTGCATAAGATAGCGCAGGAGCTTTTAGGCGATATCGATAAAAATACGGTTGATTTTGGGCCGAACTATGACGGGAGCATGAAAGAGCCCAAAGTGTTGCCCTCGCGTTTACCCAATTTGCTCGTCAATGGCTCATCGGGTATCGCTGTAGGTATGGCTACCAATATCCCGCCGCATAACCTCGTGGAGGTTTGTGATGCTGCGGCGCTCTGGATAAACAACCCTGCTTGTACGGACGATGAGCTTTTTAAAGTCATGAAAGGCCCGGACTTTCCCACAGGCGGGACGTTGATGGGTATCTCGGGGGTCAGGGATTATTTCAGCACCGGCCGT
>JBBTGF010000141.1:0-1587 GCA_038041525.1 Elusimicrobiota bacterium
CTGCGCGGACCTGTGCCCAGGGCAGGTCTGTGGCGCTCATCAGCGTGTCTTGCGAGTGCGCTTGCGCGATCCTGCTTAAAAAATCCTGGATACGCGATTTGAGTTCTTGCGCCGCTTTTTCCGTGAAGGTGATGGCGGCCAATCCCTTCGGGTCGCCGTGCCACAAGAGCGCGGTCAGGTATTTCGCGGCCAAGAGCCGGGTCTTACCCGAACCCGCGCACGCGCGCACCACCGTGTTATTCCTGAAATCCGCCAGGATGGTGGTGAGCTTCTCGGATTCGTTCATCCCGCCACCTCGACGGATGATGCCGACATCCTTGGATAGCGGATCCGCTGGCGCGTATGTCGAGATGGCGGGATCATCATGGGGTTTTGGCCTTTTTCGGCGCTTTTATTGGTTTGGGCGCGGCAGTCTCGGGTGTTTCGGGGTCCTCGACGGTCGCATCGAGGATGGCGCTTAAGTCCGAATGCCGCTGATGTATCTGGTAGATATCTTTCAGGCACAGGGTTTGATACGGGCAATAGCCGCAACGTTCGCCAAAGCCCTCATGCGCGCTCAATGGGAACGCGATCCGGTCATCGATGACGGCAAGACCGTCTTGGTAAGCGGTGAGCCAGCGCTGCAGGGTGTCGATGAGCGGGGCGGTCAGGTCGTTTATGTCCCAGCTATACCATAAAGGAGGTTTGGCTCCCGAGCCCAGTTCCCAATAGGGGTCGACTAACATCGCGAAGCTGTTACCCAGGGGCTGCCGGGGACCCGCCTCTGGCGGGTCGAGCGTCCCCCGAAGCTCTGCGTAGGGGGATATTTTAAGTGACCTTATATATAGAAGGTAGAACATGATCTGCAGGCCGTATTTCGGTCCTTCTGGCGGGCTTGTGTCGAGTAGGCGTTGCAGCATCTTCCAAGGGGCGGTCCTGTTACCTTTGATGTTGCCGAAGACCGATCTTGCGGTGAATTTGAATTCAAGGAAGCGTTCGCCCGCGGCCACGGCGTCGGCGCGGCATTTGAGCGTGATGGGGAAGCCGGACGATTGAAAGACGCTCTGCACGGTTTTCTCGCGTTCGACTTCTTTCCAATCCGCGGTAGCAAAGGCGCCTTCCCAAAGGGTCGAGAATCCCTCCAGGACGCGTTTGCTGCGGGCGAGTTTATAGCGCTCTCTAGCTGCCAGCCGCGTGGTGTCGATCTGTGGGAAAGCGTTGCTGATATGAGCGGTGAATTTTTCAGACAAAGCGCCCGGTTCTTTTTTTAGTGTCGATTCCAAAACCGCGGCAAAGGCTTGGCCTAAGAATTGTGCGGGAAAGAATTCCAAGCGCGGTTCCCGTGGTTCACCCGGGGCGCGCTCCAAGCGCTTCCACCAGAAGGCTTGCGGACAGGCGGCGAAGTCGGCCAATGCAGTCGGTGAGAGGTCTTTGCTTGAATTTTGCAGCCAACGCGCGGCCGGGACCGTGCCTAAGGGCAGATGGGTGTGGTGCGCGGTTGTGCGCGTGCGCCGCGCGGCCGGGGCTGGCATGTAGGCTGTGACCGGAGAATCTTTCAAATAGGGACTTAGCATCGCCGGTTTGCCGTCTTGCTTGATCTGCGGGTAT
>JBBTGF010000142.1:0-1145 GCA_038041525.1 Elusimicrobiota bacterium
CAATAATCCTTGTTTCTATACTCTGCTTATTCGATTCAAGGTTCATCATAAGGATTGATTATCAGTGGCAAGGCTGACCAGGGACCTTTGGTCCCATTTTCCGGTCCAGGAGTCCTATGCCGTAGTGAGTCTTTAGGGTAGGTTCAGGAGAGAAAGAATCTTAGCCTAGGGGCACGGTGTCGTTGTCGGGTCGCAAACATCGGTGTTTGTGCTTGTATTGTTTGCGCTGCGTTGGTCTGACTTGGTTTCGTTAGCCCCATGCTTGGTTTTCCTACCCTTGCCGGGCACCACATCGTTCTTTTCGTCCTCATCAGGCGGCGGTGGTGGCTTGACGGGAACTGGCGCGGGTTTGCCTGGCGCCGCGGGTTTGCCTGGCGCCGCGGGTTTGCCTGGCGCCGCGGGTTTCGGCGGCACACTCTTGGGCGGCCTGGGCATGCCTAATTCCGGATTGGTTGCCGGGGGTTTCGCTGCCGGCGGCCTATAAGCGGGCGGTGAAGATTTCACTGGTTGAGGTTTTGGATTTTTCTTCGCATCTTGCGGTTTAGCTTCTTCTTTCTTTTCAGGTTCCTTTCCCTCGATGTCTCCAGTAATCTTCCAACGATGGCTAGCCCCGCTCATGCCTTCGTGCGACAGGGTGATCACAGGCCGGTTCATCGGCTGCAGGCGAGTTTGATTGGCGCTGGCGATTATGTTGCTGCTTTCTACAGCGAAAAGGCCGTTATCGCTGTCGAAAAAAGCGCTGGCTTGCGGCGTTATCGACATCGAGCCGCCCTTGTCCGCCGCGAAGAAGGTCATGGCACGCCAGACTTGGCGGTTCTTTGATGAAAAGAACGGCGTCTTGCGTAGAATATAGGGGTGGATCCGAGTGCGCGTATCTCTGATGCCCCGGCTTAAATCATGGATAGCTTCTACGGTAAGTCCGCGTGACTTGAAATCAGGCGAGCCGTTTTTATTCACAGCCGTTGGTTTCGAGGTGAATACCGGCAAGTCTTGAGCTACGACATGGAAGGGTTTCCCGTCACGTGAACCTGCAGGTAGTTTGGATGGGTTCATCGCTTCTGCCATCTTTTTCTGTAACACTTCGATGTCGAAATCAGCCTGTTGCACCGCCGCGCGAGCTTTCTCGTGGTGCTTTTTGGCTTCAA
>JBBTGF010000143.1:0-2718 GCA_038041525.1 Elusimicrobiota bacterium
GATGTCATAGTTCTCTTGAGAATACAGGTCATGCCCGCGGCCAACGCCGTTGTAATAAAAACCGAACGCCGGTTTAGCGCCGGCCAAGCGCTCTTTGACCGCGCCCACGCCGCGCTCGATCTCACCTTTGGCCCACATCTTTTCACGCAAGACGAAGGTGATATAACTCCCTTCTCTTAATCCTTCGTTCAACAAGATGCCGCCGGTTGCCGAATCGATGCCAAGGATGGGCCGCACGGAGAACTCATCGGCCTGCGGCGGCTGCCCCGAGACCGGGTCTCTTGACAGCACCCCCGCCATCAAGGGCAAGGGCTTCTCAAAACACGACGCCTTCCTTTGCGCGACGATGCGCCCCAGCTCACGCTCAAGGATGCGCGCCGCGGGCTTGCCCGCGAGTTCCAGGACGAGCGCGTCACGGCTCTTGGTCACCATGAACGGCCCGCACATGGCTTTGCAGCCATGCGCCAATCCGGTATGCGCGACAAGTTCCTTGCTAAAAGATAAGAACGCACACGAATCTTTCAGCCACCTATCCTGATAGAGCACGGGGGCAGCGCTGTCATCGTCAAGATACGCGCTTGATGCGGCGCCGAAGACCGGCGCCTTGATACGGTTCTGCAACCGCAGCAAGGCGCCGGCGTTCAAGTTCGCCGGGTCGCCTAAGACCATCATCGAGGCCGTCATGGCCTTGTGTTCCGGTTTCAAGCGATCCTCTTTTTCATGGCCTGCCACATCCAACGTACCGGTGAAAATCTTGCTCGCAGTATCCTCGCCGAAGACCATCACGGCGCAACTCGGACCCTTCTCCCACTCGCCGCCCTCGGTGATGACGCCGCTAGCCGCCACCGCGATGACCGAAGCCGCGCCCGTGACCTTTGACGCAGTCTCGATAGCCGTCTTATAGCCCGCTTCGCTATGACTCTGTGTGAAGACTAAGGCGATCTCGGCCCGCACGCACACGGCTTGCGCCATCGCGTTATCACTAGCTTCATAAACCCTTTTTCCCGGAGTGTCTTTAAAAGATATCCCTGTTCCTATTTTCATGGCACTTCAAACCTACAGGCTAAAGAAATTTTGCGCAAGACCCAATTTGTTCACTGATTTTTAAGCGATAATTTTTCATGCGTACGCTGATCAGCGCGGTCGATGATGCGTCCTTGACGCGACATCTGGCGGGGGAATTACGCGCGCGCGAGGCGCTCTCCATCAAACTCATCGCCGTACCCTCGCAAGCGGCGCGCTATTGGTTGCTGACGCGCTTAGCGCAAGAAAACGCCAACGACTTACCCGGCGTCAACGTCATCACGCTGCATCAATTGATGCTGGAGACCTTCACGCTGTGCGCCACGCCGGCCCCCGACGTCATCGAAGACAAGCGCTACTTGTCGCTGCTTTGGGAACTCTTAAGACAAGAGGCGCATGGTTTACGCTATCCCGAACGCGACCCCTATCCCACCGTCGAAGCGGTCTATGGGCTCATGCGCGAGCTGCGCGACGCAGCGGTCACCACAGACGAAGCGAAATGGCTCACCAGTGATGAGCCCTACGAAGGCCTCCCCGCTATCGAAGTTCTGCGCGCCAAGTCCATCTTCGCGCTCTATGGCCGCTACGTCGCGGCCATGGCTAAGAACGGCTGGACCGACAGCCCTAAGATGGCCAAACTCGCGGCAGACGCCCTCGCGCAAGACCGCGAGGACAAGTTCCCCCATCCCGTCTGGCTCTGGGGTTTCACCGACTTCATCGGCGTACAAAAACTCTATCTACAAGCGCTCGCCAAGAACACCGACGATATCGGCGTCCTCATGACCGAGCATCCGTTCACGCGCGACTTACGCGACGAGATCACAGGCTGGGGTTTCACCCCCCTGACACTCGCTCCCGAACCGCGACCACAGACAAGGGCGGCGCTGATGAGTTGCGTGAGCGTCAAATCGGAAGCCACGCTCGCGGCCGAGCGCCTGCTCGCCTTATCCCAACAAGGTACGCATTGGCATGAGTGCGCCATCATCGTGCGCGACCTGACGGCCTACGGCTCCGCCATCAAACGCGCGCTGTTGTCAACCGGCATCCCCTGGGTCGCGCATGAAGACCCGCTCTCTTGCCTGGCGGCACACGACTTAGGCGGCGCGCTCACGCACCTCGTCGAATTCCTACAACGGCCCTCCAGCGCGCGCCTGATCGCGTTCCTGACGCATCCCGGTTCGAAATGCCCGCCGGATATCGTCACCTGGACCGCCAACCTGACCGCGCGCGTCATCTCGATGAACAAAGAAGCGCTGATAAAACTCTCGGGGCAAGATACGTTGCCGCTCATCATGCGTAAGCTCCTCGAGATCGAAGGCGACTGCCCGCAAACGCAAGTCGAGCGCGTCCTGGCGGAATCTTTGCGCTGGATCGAGATCTACAAGAACGCTGGGAACTCCCGCCTATGGCGCCTGATCTCACGGACCATCCGCCAACCGAAAGACCCGGCGCTCAAACGCGGACTGCGCCGCTTCCTGGAGCTCTTCAGGAACCTGCAAGACAGCAATACGGCGTCACGCGACTTCTCGCTCGAACTGCTGCTGCGCGCCATCGCGACCATCAGCCTTGATTCGAACCAGAATATCCATGACACCTCCGGCGTCTGGCTCTTAAGCGCCAATCAGGCACGCGGGGCGTCGTTCGAACATGTCTTCATCCTGGGTTGCGCCGACCAGGTCTTCCCCATGGAATCAC
>JBBTGF010000144.1:0-2024 GCA_038041525.1 Elusimicrobiota bacterium
CTGGGCCTTACACGACAAGCTCTTCGCAACACAAAAGGACTGGTCGAAATCACAGAAGATCGAAGATGACCTCACCGCGATGGCCACCACTGTCGGACTCAAGACCGACGCATTCAAAGCCTGCCTGCAGGACAAGAGCATGGATGCCGATATCGACGCCGATATCAGACAAGGCATCGCGCGCAACGTCGGCTCCACGCCGACTTTCTTCATCAATGAATTCCGCTTAGTCGGCGGCAATCAACTCAAAGCCAACGGCGCGCGTATCATCGAGGCGATATTGCATGATAAAAAATCAGATTGAACCCTCCCCGCAAACGAAGCCCGTCGCCATCGCGCTGCTCGTCATGCGACTTGCGGCGGGCCTGGTATTGCTCGTGTCCGGATTCTCCAAGATCACGCAGCCGGCTCAAGAAACGGTCGCGGCTTTAGAGGTCTACAAGATCCTGCCTCAACCCGTGCTGCTACCCTTCGCGATGACCTTACCGTGGATCGAATATCTCCTCGGCGGCTGGCTCATAGCTGGACTTAAAGTACGCCGATGCGCGGCGTTAGCCAGCATCTTGTTCTCGATATTCCTCACCGTGCTGTTGACATCGATGTTAAGGGGTCTCGACATCAAAGATTGTGGCTGCTTCGGCGGCCTTGGTTTGCACCTGGCCCCTTGGCAGACGATGCTCATGGATACGGTCCTGCTGTTATCGTCTCTGACGTTGTTTAATCAAGGCAGCCGTGTCTTGAGCTTGGATAACTGGGTAGCGAAAAAGGTCCCCTGACTCCGGTCAGACCGCGACTTTACCTGCGACCGCCTGCGACAACCACTGCGTGGTCACCGACCTTGGCCGGATGAGCGGCATGCCCAAAGCACGCGCTAAGATCGTCTGGCTGGCCAACCCCAAACACCTCGAGACCGCGAACAAGACAGTGTAATAATCGAATTCCTTAAGACCGTAGTGATAAAGTAAGGAACCGGAAGCGGCATCGACGTTCGGCCAAGGATTCTTGACCTTGCCCAAATCACTCAAGACCTTCGGGGCAACATCAAAGACGCGGCTGACCGTCTGAAAAGCGTCACTGCTAGCGCAATGCTTCTTGCCGAAATCCATGAACGCTTCGAAACGCGGGTCCGGCACACGCAAGACCGCATGCCCATAACCCGGGATGACCTTGCCCGACACCAAGGTCTTATTGATGAAATCCTTGATCTGCTCATGACCAGGGACGCCCCCGAACTGCTTAGTGAGTTCAAGGATCCACGCCAGACACTCCTGATTAGCGCGCCCATGTAACGGTCCGGCAAGACCGTTCCAGCCGGCCGCCATGGAATAATACATGTCGGATAACGACGAAGAGACTACCGCGCAAGATAAAGCGCTGACCGGTCCGCCCTCATGGTCGCAATGCAAGACCAGGAACAAGCGCATCAGTTTGGCAAACTCGCCTTTACTGTCGGACACGCCCAACATGGCGGCGAAATTGCGCGACCAGTCAAGTTTGGCGTCAGGCGCGATGCGCGGTCCTTTGTTGAAATGTCTGCGATAGATCTCCGCGGCGATGACCGGGGTGACGGCGATGATATCGAGGCAATCCTCGAGCATGGGTTTCCAATAATCTTGCTTCTTCAAACCTTTGTTGTAATCACGGAAGAACTTAGACCCTGACTGCATCGCCATGATGCCGATAGAGAGTTGCGTCATCGGATGCGTATCCTTCGCCACCGCAGCCAGGACCTTCCACACATGTTCAGGGACATGCGCGCGGCGGGCAAACTCCTCTTTGAGCGAACGCGTCGTTTCCGCAGAAGACAGCTCTCCGGTCAACAACAAGCAGAATATCTCTTCCGGGGTCTTGGCGGTCAACTCTTTGATCGGTATGCCGCGTACACAAAGACCGGTCTCAGGTTCGACGGTCGAAGTGTCGCACAGAACGCTGCGAATACCGCGCATACCCCCGATGACCTGTCCGTCCGTGACTTTATGGATGAGCGTATCGTCATGGTGGCTAGCTAAGTGACCTAATTGGTT
>JBBTGF010000145.1:0-6660 GCA_038041525.1 Elusimicrobiota bacterium
CAGCTCTTCGGAAGGCTCGCACCCAACGCCAAGACGCAGCCCACGACCAACGGCAAAGTGACGTTCTCTGATCCTGACCTTAAGTTAAGGCAACGTAATGAAAAGGACGATGCTACGCCATCAGTTTCGCCTAACGGTTGGTTCATCACCGCATCGACGACAGCGTCTTCGGGGAATTCATATGCGGCAGGTACATCGACTGCGATTCCTACTAGCGGTGGTCCGGCTGACAGGTTCATCATCGTGATGCCAGGTGAGCAGTTGGAAGAAGGCAAGATCTCGGCCCCTGCGGGCAAGGTCAACAGTATGAAACCACAGACTTTGCGCGCTGGTACGACCTATACCATGACGGTCTATGCCGTGGATAATTCTTACAATATCAACACTGCGACGCAGGCGTTGGTGCGGGTTGATTTCGACGCGAGCGGTTGGCAGTATGACGATCCTTATGCTTCCGTATATTCTTCCACGGTGTGGCTGAGCGGCGGTGCGGCTAGTTTTGATTTCAATTTCAAGGTGGGCGAATCGACGACCACTGGAGGCAGTAAGATATCGCGGCTTGTGGCATTGTCGACGACTAATGCGCTAAGCAGCGTCGAATCAAGCACGGTGACCGTCATGTTCGCGCAGGAAGGCCCGGTCAAGTTGCAGGTATTGGTCCCTAATGAGCAGGTATTGCCGGGGCGTCCCCCGTATGATTACGGGCTGACTAGCGGCGGCAAGGACCCGGCATTCTCATACATCAGTCAAGCTGCGGGTGAGAGTTTCAATGTGACCGTGCGTTCCGTCGACCGGTACTGGAACGTGGTGGCGACGCATACGGCGAACGTTTCTTTGATCTCGGAAGACCCTATCGATACGCCTGATCCTTTGAGTTTCATCTTCACGGGTTCGACGACCACAGATTGGACTTTCCAGCGCGCCAAGACTTCTGGTTGGAAGTTATGGGTCAAGGATCAGACAGCGGTGCTCTTCACTTCGACATCGCCAGCCATCGTAGTTCCGGCGGGTAGCGCTACGCGCATGCAAGTTCTTTTGGCGGGTGAGTATTGGGATGAGAACGAGCCCGGTGGCAAGGGCGGTTTGCCTGACATATGGTATGCGGGCGTACCTAATAAGGTGACCATCAACGCGACTGACGATTTCTTTAATATCAACACTACAGAGAACAGCATTGTTCTGGGTCAGCCCAATGATCCTTATGCGTATAACACTATCACGGGCGCTAATGTCTTGAGCCGTCAATTGCAGTCAGGAACCACAGTTTATGATTATGTCTTATTGCGCGCTACCGATACGGCCACCGGGCTCGGCGCACGCTTCTCGTTTAGTGACTTGGATTCGCCGTTCTTGCAGAACCCCAATGCGCAGTCGGTCTATTTTGAGGTCGATCCAGGCCCGGTGAGTAAACTGCTCATGCTCATGCCGGGTCACAGGCATGATCCCGGTTCCGTGGCGGGCATTACCGGCAAGATCAGCACCCAGCCCGCGGTCACCCAATTCCCAGTCGAGGTGCATGCCACGGATAATTATTGGAATTATATCGATAATGATTTTTCCATGGCGCGCATCCAGACGACCGATCCCTATGACGTGCATCCCGCCACGCAGCAACTCATCGGTGGCGTGACGACATTCATGGTATCGATGGTGAGCGCGTCGACCTGGACCATCACCGTCGTCGATACGGCGACAGTTAACGCGCTCGTGAGTTATTCGACTTTTGTTTATATCGCTCCGGGGACTCCGGCGAAACTTCTTGCAATCTTGCCCGGTGAACAGATCGAGCAAGGTAGTCCGTCCGGTAAGACAGGAACGCCGGATTTCTGGGGGACAGGCGTGCAGCCGTCAACCGCTGGCGTTAACTTCCCTGTTACTTTATATGTGACCGATGGCGGCTTTAACCGGGTGGTTTCCCATCCACCCGTCAGCATACAGTTTTTAACGCCTACCGATCCTTATGACAGTGAGAGTAATGCTTGGGGCGTGGGTGGACAACTCAACCCGCAAGGCATCAATAATGGGATGTTGACTTACAACATGCATTTGGTGCGCGCTGCTACCGGCCAGTATATCCGGGTCGATGAGAATACCGCTAACGGTTATAGCGCAAGCCAGACGAGCACTTTTACGGTTGTAGCCAATGAGCCGTCGACTTTGATCGTCACGTTGCCTGGTGAGCAACAGACCAATGGCAAGAACGTTTCACCGGCCGGCATCAGCTCGACGACAACCCCTTCCCCTTTGAGTCAAATGGCGGGTGTGTGTTTGAGTACGCATGCGTATGCTTATATCGTCGATAGTTATTTCAACTGGGTCACGGGATTATCCGGTTCGACGGTGGCCGTGGCTACCAATGACAGTTACGATGTCGATCCTGGAACCTTTAACATTGTTAATGGCCGCGCGGTCATTACCAACACTAGCGCTTGTCCGATCACGGCGCGTGGCGACGCCAAGGTCACGGTTGCGCATACACTTTACGGGTCAAGGGACAGTTCTCAATATATGGTGACGCCGTCACAGGCGAACCGTATCCATGTCTTAGCCGAGGGCGAGTCGCCGACGCCGGGCAGTTCTACTGGACGTAGCGCGGCGGCCCCGGGAGACCCTGGCGGACAGGCGGCCGGGATCGTTTTCCCCGTGACGATCAGGATCACAGACAGTTATTGGAACCAGGTCACGCAAGGTAGTACCACGGTCAAATTGACCACGACCGATCCTAATGATATCGAGCCTGCGACATTCACGGTCTTTGGTTCCGTGACGGTCTCAAGCATCACCTTGGTGCGCGCGGTAACCACGCAAGTTCTGATCTTTGATTGTGGCGCTAATGGCGTTTGTGCTGATGGGGATGACATTTTGCGCGACAATGACGGTTTGGATAATAATCTTGTGACTACGACAGACAACCTTGATGATGCGCAGAGCAAACCCATCACGGTGAGCGCCGGCGGAGCCAATCGCATCATCCTGATCCATCATCAAAACGGGCAGTCATTGAATCAGGGCGCTACGGGTTATGCCGTGGCACGCGCGGGTTCCGTCAGCGATTATACGGCGGGGGTATCTTTTGATGTGCGCGTTTATCTTACGGACTCGTACTTCAACGTGCGAACAGGAGAACGCAATGGCCATATCGTCCGTGTCACGGCGCCGCTGGATAGTTATGCCGACAGTCCTGGTTTTACCGGGCCGATCGATTCGGATGAGGGTTATGCCACTATCTCCAATATCGAGCTACGGCGCGCGGCGACGCAGTATTTACGGGCAGTTTATGAGCCGGGTACGCTGATCGGTAATATCGACGACAACAACACGAGCGCCACTGTATTCACGGTCGATGCGGGCAATATGACGGGTATTCAGATCCTATTGCCTTGGGAGACGCAAAATCCGGGCGAAGGTAGTTACCCTAGCGGTGGCAAAATCATTGGGTCGACGACGACTTTGTACGCTGGGATTGCATATGGGGTGCGTACACGCACGGTCGACCAATATTTCAACACCAGTATCAACGCCGGTTGCGATGGAACCGCTTCACAGTGCCCTGAGACGACCATCATCACTTCAGACATTTTTGATGCTGAGATCTCCACGGTACCTTTTGGCCAGGATGGCTTGCGTGATTTCGTCATCACGCCCAAGACGCGGTCCTTGACGCATACCCTTTATGCTCAGGATTCAGACCTGACGTTCGGCGGCAACGGTAATGTCAACGCGGCCAATAAGACGGCGCCTTTCGTGGTCGAATCTTCTTCGCCAGTGCGGTTGCTGGTGTTGTTGAGCGGCGAGAGCGAGGTCGAAGGTAAGCCGGCCGATGTCAATGAGTATGGCATTTCGACGCCTGGGGCGCCTGCCGGTAAACGAGGCATGCCGAGCGCTTTTATCGTCGGACAATCGACACAAGTGACAGTCCATGTAGTAGATACGTACTACAACCGTGTGCGTTCCGGTGCGCAACCGGAGGTCAAGATCTATACGCCGAGTGACGGCATCGATGACACAGAGACGGCGGTTGGCGTGCAGACATTGAGTTCCGGCCGTCGCGTCTTCGCGTTTACCCCGTTGCGCGCGAGCCTGGATTACCGTATCGTCGCCGCAACGACCACGAACAGTTCGGTCAATGTCGCATCGGCTACCAGTAGTAGTATTGTGGCGTATCCGCAGGCGACGCATCATATTCATTTCGATCTCAACGCGGTCCAAGCATCGACGGGGACGGTCGGGCCCATGGCGACCTGGACGCCGACGGTCACAGCCGGCGACATTATTCCCGCCAGGTTGACTATGCATGATATCTATCATAACGTCACCTCGTCAGGCCCTTATCTCTATCGGGGTACGGTGACTGTGAGCGCGGATTCATCCTTCAGTTCCAATCAGAATCCGGAGTTTCCTTGTTGCGGTACGCCGCCGGACATCACGTTCACCAATGCCGACGCTGGTTCTAAATATGTCTCCAATATCGTGCGTTTAAAGAAGAAGGGTGTGCAATACGTGCAGGCCACGGATAAGAGTTACGATAACATCCATGCCAATGTGACCGGATTTTCGGATTGGCCACAGATCACGGTCGATCCAGGAGAGCCCGTGGCGGTCACGGTCACGGTCGATGATAGTGCAGTGGGTTCGACCGTTATTCCAGCCGCTTCTGCGGGGCATACGGCGGATACGGAAGATACCGAGGTAGGCGCGGGTAACACCTCTTCGGTCCCGGGTTCATTGGGCCGCGCCAAGGTCATCGGACAGATGTCGGACCAGTTCGACAACGCGGCCACCATCCCTGGAGTCACAGTTTATGTGCAGTTAGTCGATATCTCGAGCACGCCGACCTCGGGCGGAGGCGATTTACGTCTTGAGTCAGCGGGTAGCTATGAAAGCGTCGGTATTTCGACGATGGTATTATCCGATGCGCAGGGTAAGGTCGGCGTGGCGGCGCCTATTTGGTATTTTGCATTCCAGAAGCTGGATGATTCGGCGCGCGTGTGGATGGGTACCATGACGGCGCCGTCCGTTCTTCAGTATTACAAGGATAACTATCAGAATATCACTTCTTCGCTCACCACCATTGGCGGCAATGCCTACGAGTTGACGTTCATCACCGTGCCGCCGGGTAACGCAGTCCTGGCCGACCAGGCAGGAGCCTATACGGTCGCTCGCCGTGACGCGTTTGGCAATCTCACGACCAACGGGTCATTGTCGGTCAATCTCAATATTCCCGCCAGCGAACAGACTGTCCATACTAACGCCGGATTTAGTTTGGCGACTTCAGGGGATCCGGCGGGCAACGCTTACGGTTTCCGCAAGGACGATAATTCAGCGTATATCAACAGCGTGATCATCCCGAACTTCCAGTCTGCAAAGAATTTTATCTATCGTGACAAGATGGCGTCGACGCCCGCCGGTGAAGACGGTAGGACCGGTGTTTGGACCATCAGGACGCAGCAAGCGGGCGTCACGAGCACGCCACATTCATTGACGGTCAATCCCGGCACGATCACGCAATTGGCTTTTGATAACGTCAAGCGCACTTTGCGCGCGGGTAGTTTCCGTGATCCATTGACCGATGAGCCCAGAGAGCTCATTTTGCAGACTAGGGATACCTTTGGCAATCCAAGCGCATCGACGGCGACAGTCATCGTCGACTTGGCGGTCGATAGGAACGCTTCTAAGAATTTGGACGGGTTTAGCCTCTCATTATCATCGACGATGGTCAGTGAATCATATCCGCCGAGCGCTCCCCCCGCGTTCGTCACGCCGTTAAGCACGTTGACGTTTTCTGTAGGAAATTCTGGTAAGACGTTTTATTATCTTGACACCAACGCATCGTTCAATTATGGCGCGTCCTCGATGACCTATCCACAGATTATTGCGACCGCGCGACAGGTTTCTTGGAATAATGTGGCGCAGTCGGTCCTGATCGATCCGGCGGTCATCAACAAAATCGGCATCGTGGGACAGGTACAGACATTATTGGCCGGGGTGACCTCGCAAGCTTTCACGGTGGCGACAGAAGATGTGTTCGCTAACGCGGCAATCAATCCCGGTCCGGGCAACGTCTCATTATCCGCGTTCACTAATTCGACAGGTACTATCATTTTTTCGGGACCCTGGAGGGGAGGCAACCCGCGGGCCGGCCCGGGCAGTATCGTGACTCCTGTCGAGGATATCGCCACTATCGTTCCAGGCGCTAAAACCACTGATTTTTTCATGATGGATACCATGGTCGGTATCTCTACTTTGGCGGTTACTTATTTAGGCAGCGGCTGGCAAGTAGGCGTGCAGACCTATACAGTGACGCCTGGACCGCCTGATCATTTGGTATTCGCAACGCCGGCACGGCGCTTGATCGCCGGCACCACGACTTCTTACGAGGTCACGGGCGATAATGGCACTCCTGCAGATCCTGCGGACGATTCGCGTTTGTTATTGCCCGCGCATATCGGTATCGAGTTACGTGATAAGTATGAGAATGTCACGACAGGTACGGATACTATCAGTATCGAGCTTTATTCCGTGGATTCTACGGCGATGCGGGCAGGGCTCTTCTCTGACAAGGCGCTCGTTGACGGTGCGGATTGGCGGAAAGTGGGAGTCGGTCAGAGTAAATTGCCCGTGCCGATTTCTTCAGGGAGCTCGAGCATGACTTTCTATATC
>JBBTGF010000146.1:0-7488 GCA_038041525.1 Elusimicrobiota bacterium
TAAGCGAGCGCTCGTCCCCCCAATGTTGATAACGTTGCTGTGACGGACCTCTCGACGCCCGGGCGTCGGCGGCCGAAGTCGCGGGCCAGTAAGCCAAGTCCACATTCTGCCATTCACTTGAACTATCCTGCAGCCACCGGATAGCGTCCTCGACTTGCTCCTGCGCCTGTTTATCATCTACAAGATATCCTTCGTCGATGACAAAAATAGCGGGCGCCCCATGCCCGCCCGCCGTTGTGGCGGGGTCCCAAGCGCAAGCGCGATAGACCGGCAATGGCTGTGTATCAATTAGACCAAACGGTCCTTCCTTGGCTCCGGCAATAAGCCACGCAAACCTACTGGCGGCGGCCGCCTCGATGAACCCCTCATCGGCAAGCCCCAGCGAAGCGATAAGTCCGGGCAGCGGCTGTCCGGGAAATTGAGCTTTCCATGATTCCTCGGTAGCCACGACCAAGCGAGCGGCGTCCACGCTAGCGATGACCTCCCTGGGTGCACGCTTAGCCTCATCCATACCGACGCCAAAAGCTTGTCGCAAGTTCAAAGCAAAATCATCGAGCATTGGCAGCGGCAGACCGCTGACCGGCAGAAGTCCGATCTCGATGGTCCCTTGACTCTGCAGGTCAAGCAATCTAGCCTTCTGTTCAGCGGTGAAACGCTCAAGTTGTTTGGCTGGGATCGCGACGACCAAATGCGTACGCCCGCAGCAATCCAACGCCGTATCGATGGCATCGGCGATATCCTGGGTCGAACGCTCTGCGGAGAAGACCCATACTAGCGTAGCGGGTTGTCGACCAGCCAACGTGGCCAGAGAAGGTCTGTGCGTGACACGCTCGCGGACTGCGGTCTGTGGTGCGCAAGCCAAAATCATACCCATCAAGATGCCGCTGCTCACGCGGATGAATGAAATTTTTTTCAATGACATGAATACGTCCCTCCTCGATCGTCACCCCCGCTTTCGCGAAGGTCCATTTCCTTGTCATTCTGAGTCCCGATTTATCGGGACGAAGAATCAATAAAACGTTTTATTGATCCTTCGCTTCGCTCAGGATGACAGTGGATTCCCGCCTTCGCGGGAATGACGAATTAAGAAATCCTCCTTAATAATAGGAAACTCAGCGCAAAAATGGGATAATCAAATCATGAAACATAAAGATTTTGTACGTCATCTCGCTGACAATGGTTGCGTCTTACAGAAAGAAGCGGGCAAATACTCGATCTTCGAGAATCAAGCGACGAAAGTGACCACTCCCGTCAGCCGCCACAAAGAAATACCAGATTTTGCAGCTAAAAAAATCTGTAAAAAACTCGGCATCCCCGAACCGTAATAACTCTACCCGCCAAGACGTCTTAAACCAACACAGCGCTCTTCGTCGGCGCAGACGCTTTAGCGACACGCGCCAATTGGGTCATGCCGATAAGTATCCGCCAACGATGCTCCAGATCTTCCTGTTTAAGACCGACCAAGGCTTCCACGCTGAAACGCGAGATCGTATACGATGCAAGGACATTGCCCATGAACAATGCCTTTTTGATGGCATCAGGGTCGTAAGGGTCATCCTCCTGCGTGATACTGCCTAAGAAACCTCCGGCGAAAGAATCCCCCGCTCCCGTAGGGTCGACGACTTCACAATCAGGATACGCCGGAGCCATGTAATATTTTTTCGCCTCTCCATCATAAGCCACCGCTCCATGCTCACCGCTTTTGACTACCACCAAACGCGGCCCCCAGGCGGCGATGCGCCTACAAGCGGCGATCACTTTTTTCTCATCGGCTAATTTGTACGCTTCCTCGTTGTTGATGAAGAAGATATCGATCTGACTCAACAACTCCTTGAGTGACTTGGCTTTGTGCGTGATCCACAGGTCGATAGTGTCCGTCGCTACCAGCTGTGGAGCTTTCATCTGTTCTAGGACTTTCTTCTGCAAATCAGGGTCGATGTTGCCCAAGAACAGGTTCTTCTCACGGACATAAGACGCAGGGATCTTAGGAGCAAAATCCCCGAACACGTTAAGACACGTGGAGCGCGTGCTTGCCTTAGAAAGGTTCTCATCATATTCCCCCTCCCACGCGAACGTCTTGCCTTCCAAGTGCTCAAGGCCTTCGACATCGATGCCTTGCTGGCGCAGCAACTTAAGATATGCGGCTGGAAAATCCTTGCCTACGACGCCGACGAGCTTGGGTTTGATGAACGCGGATAAAGCCAGACTGGCATAGACTGCGCTGCCGCCCAACACCCCACGCTTGACGCCCTTGGGGGTCTTTACCGTATCTAGAGCTACGGAACCAACGACGACGATTGACATGGCATCACTCCTGTGCATCGATCTTTTTTGCGGCCTCTTTGGCCTTTTCTTTGAGTTTTTCAACATGTTGCCCACTGAGCTCAACCAAACGGTCCGCCGTATCCGAACACTGACGCTTGATCTCTTTGCTGAGTTTTTTATATTCCTTCTCCGCATAACCCAGCTCTTTTTTAAGGTTTGCGATCTCTTTTTTATAGATCTTCTTGCTCTCCTTGGTCTTCTGCTCGATCTCGGAACTCAAGCGGGCGACATCGGCGGTGAGCTCTTGACGGCGGACTATCCTAGGCTGGACAGCGCCATCCGCGCCGGAGATCAACCGCTCGACTTCCTCGATACGCCAGCGATAGAACGCGATCATGTCATTGGCGTAATCAACGCAACATTTCTGACGTTTTGGAGTCTCTTTCACGGCAACAGCGGCAGGTTCTGGTGCCTGCTGCGCTGGGGGCACGACTTCGGCTTGACCGCCATTAGGCGTCTGCACCGCTTCAGCAGGCGCTACGGCGGGCGCCTGTGCCCCAGTAGGGGCTGGGACATCGGCAGGAGCGGCCTGGGCCGGCGCCTCATCCTGTGCGACTTTCTCTTGAGATGGCGTTGCCAGCTCTTGAGATGCTGGCTCTACTTTCTCTTTGACCTTTTCTGTGACCGCAGGTTCCTCGACTTGTTGCTCTTTGACAACAGCTTTTTTCTTAGCGGCCTTCGCCGCATCAGCGCCACCCGCCAGCAACAAAACGCTCAAAAATACCAACAAAGCCTCACGCATACGCATAGGACCTCCTCACAGACATTAGATTCAAAAACCTATATTAACTTAATTTTGTCGGATAAATCCTGCTGATTTCCTCGAATTGCAGATGCGGCTCAAGCTCCTTGACCGCAGCCGACGGTAGCTGCCCCTGCTCGATCGCTTTACTCAAGGTGAACGCCTGCAATGAAGAATACTTCTCCAATAGACCATGGCGCTTGAGGATGTCGGCGATGACGCGCATCCTCTCCTGATCCTCATCTTTTTTGGGTAAACGCAGGCCTTTGCCTTTCCACACCCTAAGCTTATGGTCAGAACCCCATAGCGCACTCATCTGCTTGGTATCAGCATACTCGACGATCTGACGCTCCAGCCATTTGGTTTCAGCCGTCGCCGCGTCCGAACGTTGTTTTAAAACCATATACGTATCCACCAAACGAACCCCATCCTGCTGACTGAATTCGATAGGCGTCAACGCCGAGGTCTCGATCAAATGCTTGCGCGCCGGGCACAGCGCTTCGTAATCGCACCAAGCGCACAACGCGCTTGGAGACGCCACAAAACTCTTCGCCGCCTCGACTTGGGCGATCGTATCCAAGATACCCGTCTTAAGCTCCTCAATCTGTTCTTGAGTCTTGACCAAGCTGATGGTCTTATCGTATGCGAGATAGACCCACGTGCATGTACACTGCTTCATATCCGGCAGCATCTGGCTCAATCCGATCTGATAAAGCGGCAACTGCCGGTTCTCTCGCAAATCTTGCATCGATGGCAACGTGCGGGAGGTCTTATAATCGATGATCTCATAGGCGCCATCACCATGGTCGACCAAGCGGTCGATATAACCCACAAGCTGCTTGTCCCCCTGCGCAGGGCTTCGGGGGACGCTCGACCCGTCTGTGACGGGTCCCCGGCAGTTACCTTGCAACGTCACCTGCACCTGGTATTCGATGCCGATAGTGCGACCATCAGTGAACGGCTGATGGCGTTTATAGAACGCCTCGACATAACGGCGACCGGCTTCTTTGTAGTCATCTTCACTGTAACGCTCTTTGACGATACAAAGACCTTTACTCTTATCCTTACCCCAAAGCTCCTCGTAAAGCGCCAACGTCTCCTCTAACGAAAGACGCTTGGTCAGCATCAAGTCTTTATAGATCTGCTGGATAGTCTCATGACAGACCGTACCCAGATGCGCTTCCACCGTCTGTTTCTTCTCGACTTCGGGTTTTTCGATGTATTGATAGGCGTAACGCCGGGCGCAATCAAGATATGTCTCAAGACGGGAATATGAATACGTCGGCATGGCGAGTTATTTGGAGAACTTAAAGAACATCACGTCGCCATCTTTGACCACGTATTCTTTACCTTCGGAACGGATCAGACCGGCGTCACGCAGCGCGATCTCGGTACCCAGGCGGTCGATATCGGCAAACGTATACGTGTCGGCACGGATAAAACCTTTTTCCATATCCGTGTGGATCTTGCCCGCCGCTTGCGGCGCTTTGGCGCCTTTGACCACGTTCCAGCCACGCGTCTCTTTCGGCCCGGCAGTAAAGAAGGTGATGAGCCCCAATGCCTCCTGCGCGGCCAAGATGACCCGGTCAAGACCACTGCGCTCCAGGCCCATCGATTGCAAGAACGTTTGGCGCTCCGCGGCGTCAGCGATCTGCGCGATCTCCGATTCAAGCTTGACCGAGATATCAAGATACACGCTACCGCGTTCTTTGGTCAACGCACGTAATCCTTGATGCATACCCTCATCACTACCCCCTTCGGGGGTATTGCCGACGAACAAGACCGGTTTGGCGGTCAATAAAAAATATGGCGCAAGCTCTTCTTTAGCGAATCCCAGGGTAAGAGCAGGTTTCCCTTGAGATAACCCTTCCCTGATCTTTTCCATCACCTGCGCCCGCTCTTTAGCCTCTTTGTTACCAGCTTTGACAGCGCTCTGATTCTTCTCGATCTGCTTGTCGATCGCTTGGATATCCGACAAGATAAGCTCGGTCTCGATGACCTCGACGTCACGCTTAGGATCGACGGAACCTAGAGTGTGCACGACATCGGCATCCTCGAAGAGGCGGACTAAATGAATGATCGCATCGACTTCCCGGATATGAGAAAGGAACTTGTTGCCCAAGCCTTCACCTTGGCTGGCGCCTTTCACTAATCCCGCGATATCGACGAAATTGATGGCAGGGGCTATCGTGCTTTGCGATACAAAGACCTGAGTCAAGCGTTTTAAACGCGTATCCGGGACAGCCACGACCCCAACATTAGGATCGATAGTGGTGAACGGATAGTTCGATGACGCGGCGTGACCACTCGTCAACGCGTTGAACAACGACGATTTCCCAACATTGGGCAAGCCGACAATACCTATTTGCATATCAGTAGAACAACACTCGAAATATTATTATACGAGTTACTGCCGGGAACCCGCCTCTGGCGGGTCGAGCGTCCCCCGAAGCTCTGCACAGGGGGAGCGCGCTATGCGCTAAAATCGAGTCATGCGCATATCGCACGCGGTCATTGCCGCAATCTGCTTATCCTTGATCGGTTGCGCCGCCAAGCGTGTCACCTACCACCTGTCCTCGTTGCCGCTAGTGACGACATTGGGCAGTGATTCTATCGCTAAGACTCTTACGGCAATCATCGAACGCTCTTCCCTACCCCCGCAAGACATCGCCATCCTCATCGAACGCGCTGATGGGTCTGTCGTCTATTCTCTCAACGCCAAGGAACCCATGCTGCCGGCATCCACCATGAAGATCCTCACTAGCATGGCGGTACTCGACGCGCTCGGACCCGCATACCGATTCTCAACGGATATCCACTACACCGGAACCCTTAACAACCGCGTCCTCGAAGGCTCCCTCTTCATTAAAGGTAACGGTGACCCGACGCTCGATGTCGGAGCGTTGCGGCGCATCCTGCGACGTTTACGCGCGCAAGGCGTCGACCGGTTCCATGGCAAGCTGATACTTGATACCAGTTACTTCCAAGAACGCGGCAGCATCAACAATGGCTTCCTGCGCTCCAGCTCGTTTAACCCTGCTTTAAGCCCCTTGTCCATAGAAAACAACAAGATAAAACTCGAACTGACCACAGATAAGAACGCGCGCGGCGTTAAGCGCAACCTCCTGGCCCTAGTGACCCCAGTCAACGAAGGGTTCTCTGTCCTTGCCGACACCGCCCCGCTTGGGTTCGCTGCGCACCATAACCCCCAATGTTATATGGCCTGGAGCGATGTGTTGGCGCGCCATCAGATCTCTTGTTATCAAGAAACTCTGACTCCCGCAAGTAAAACCATGTCCGTGACCGAACCGGCTTACCTTTTTTCGGGGATCTTCACCCGCTTGGCTGCTGGCGAAGGCTGGTCATTTTCAAGCGTTGAAAAGGGGACAATACCGGCTACCAGCGTCAAACTGTTGTCCCATTTAAGCAAGCCTTTAGCCGATATCTTGCCCGATCTCAACATCGATAGCAACAACTTCATCGCCGAGATGCTACTCCTATCGGCAGCGAGCGAATCGCTCGATCGGCCGGCTAACGAACAAGATGCCGCTGACCTGCTCGAACGTTTCACTAAAGAGACCCTCAGTCTACGCGACGGGTCCCTGTATGCCGACAACGGTTCTGGATTATCCAGGAACGCACGTTTAAGTCCCACTCATCTAGTACGCGCCATGCAGTTCGCCGATAAGAATCGAGACGCGTTCGCGGACCTGGCCCTTTCTTTACCGCTTGCAGGCTGGCAAGGCACCCTGACCAAACGCCTACGCCGCAATCAAGCACAACTCAAGATCATCGGCAAGACCGGGCACATCGACTACGTCAGTTGCCTGACCGGGATCGGCCACAGCGCCAACGGCCAGGTTTTCTTTTTCGCGATAATGAATAATGATAAGCAGGGTCTTGAACAGTCGTCTGCTTTAAGCGCCCTTGAGCGCGAGGAGGAAAGCGAATGGCAGCGCACGACGGTGATCGCCTCAAATTTCCGCAAACTCCAAGACCGGCTCCTACTAACCCTCTTACGCTCAAACTTGTGACCTCATGATAGAGAGATACCAGACTCAAGAGATGCGTCGTATTTTCCATGCCGACAACCGCTTCGCCCTGTTCATTGAGATCGAAGCCCTGCTTTTGCAAGCGCTGCCAAAGAGCCTTCGCATCCCCGCCGCCGATATCAAAGCCTTGCGCGCACTGCAAAAACATATCGACGCCACGGCGATCGAACGCATCGAAGCCGCCACCCGTCACGAAGTAACGGCATTCTTGGAATGGATATGGGGGCGCTTGAAGAACCGGCCTGCTATCGCAAAATACCTGCATCTTGGCCTTACCTCAAGCGACCTGATGGACACCGCGCTCTCCTGTCAGATCGACCAAGCCTTCGGCACGCTGAAAACCTCCTTGCTTGAAACCTTACGGCTCTT
>JBBTGF010000147.1:0-1660 GCA_038041525.1 Elusimicrobiota bacterium
GCGGATCGGGCGGGTGTCTGCGTCGAGCCCGTGGGCGATGGACCTCGGCCGCGTACGCGACTGTGTCATCTTGGCGTTACGCCGTCTGCTTTGGGTCGATATCTTAGGCATAGTCCGTGCCCTTAAGCCTGATGGCGGGCGCGTCCTTGACGTGGGTTGCGGCAGCGGTATTTTCTTGCATTGCGCCAAGCGGGTAGGTTTTCATTGTCAGGGCGTCGAACAGTCGCAGGATGCCGCGGCCTGCATACGCCGTCAGTTCGCTCTAGACGTGACTGCCGGAGGCGTCGAATCCCTTGATAGCGACGCGCGCTTCGACTTGGTGACCATGTTCCATGTCCTTGAGCATGTGGCCGATCCGGCGCACACGTTACAGCGACTGCGCGGTCATATCAAGGATGGCGGTCATCTGCTTTTGGAAGTGCCCAACATCACGTCCTGGGGTTTACGTCTCTTCGGCAAACGCTGGATAGGGCTCGACTTGCCCCGGCATATCACTCATTTCAGCGAGACTACGCTTAAGAGATTGCTTGGCAGAACGGGTTACCGGGTAGTGAGCCTACGGCGTTTTACCTGGCGCAACAGCCCTTCGATGTTGGCGGCTTCAGCATGGCCGCAAGCTTTGCTCGAGGGTAAGTCGCAATTGCGCGCACGACCGCTCATGGCGTATCTGCGACTCACCGCACAGGCGGTCTTGTATGTCCTCTTCATCGCTTTAGCATTACTTGAGCGAGCGTGCGGCAATGGCGAGGTGCTGCTTGTCCTCGCCGAACCGACGCAGGTGCGCTCGTGAGTTTTAAGTCGATCGCCGGCAAGGTAAGCTTGATGTTCGCCGCGACCGTGACCAATGCGTTGCTCTTGAATCTGGGATTATTGCTGATCGGCCGCAGCATCGGTCCCGAGGAGTTCGGGAGATATTTCCTAGTCTTCGCTTTAGCCAATTTCGTGGTATTGCCTACGGCATATGGCCTGGGCCCCGCGCTGACGTTCACTTTAGCGAGACAGCAGGCGCATGGGTCGCTACCTATGGTGACCGTGGCGTTCGCTGCGGCTGCTCTGATGTCGCTGGCAGTCCTTTGGGTGCTGCAAGCAACGTTGGCTCGTGCCGCGTCCATGCCTGTCGAGTTGGTGCGCTACGGCATCTGCTTTAGCGCCCCGTTAGCCGGATACTTGTTCTTGGAGAGCGTGCTCAAAGGTTTGAGGGAGTTCAAGATGTTGGCATTGTTAAGGATCGCGGTCCCGGCGCTTTTCATCGTCACGGCACTGCTTTTACTGCGCTGGTTGCCGGGTTCATTCGCGGTGGCTTTATGGGGCAGGGTTGTTCCTTATATCGTTGCCTTGGCGTGTTTTCTTCCGGCCCTGCTGCGTCTCTGGACACCGCTGCACTGGGACGGCCTGGTCCCGTTCTTGAGTTATGCGGGCACGGCTGCCGTGAGTTCTTCAGCCTCCGTATTCTTCACCACTGCGGATAAATTGCTTTTGGCGGGCATCTTGCCTGCGGCTTCTATCGGGGTCTATGCGGGTCACTTCATCGCTTCGTTCATGGTTTCCGGACGTTTAAGTGAGATACTCATGTCTGTGCTTTTCCCGGAAGCGACGCGCAGCAACGCGCAGCCAGGCGCGCGGGCGGATACCACCGGCATGATGCGCCAAAGTTTCCTAG
>JBBTGF010000148.1:0-2663 GCA_038041525.1 Elusimicrobiota bacterium
TACGTGTGTTTAAAGCCACTGCTTGAGATATTTAGGGTCTAGAACGATCTGATTATGCGGACCGCGGCCCACTGACAAAATGGCCGCCGGCACGCCTACTTCGCGCAAGACGCGGTCAACGAACTTCTTAGCCGACGCAGGTAGCTCTCTATAGCGCGTCACGTTGGTGAAATCACCTGTGAAAGCGCCGACGTCTTCATAGATGGGTTCTAACGCATCCATCGCGGACCTGCCATCCGGCGGCTCTTTGAGCACCTTGCCGTTCAAGCGGTAACCGGTGCAGATCTTGAAACCCTTGATGCCGCTTAAAGTATCGAGTTTAGTGAGCGCCAATCTGTCGACGCCGTTGATGCGCACCGATTTCCTCAACATAGGCAAGTCGAGATGCCCGACGCGCCTGGGTCTGCCGGTCGTAGCCCCATACTCCAGGCCCACTTCGCGTATCTCTGAACCCAAGCTGTCTTTAAGCTCGGTCGGCATGGGTCCCGTACCCACACGCGTGGTGAATAGCTTCGCTACGCCCAAAACGCTATCGATCATCTGCGAGCCGATACCCACGCCCACAGGCGCGAAACTCGCCACTGGATTAGAACTCGTCACGAAAGGATACGAACCAAAATCGACATCCAGGAATGTCCCTTGCGCCGATTCTAAAATGACCTTGCGGCCTTTGCGGATAGCGTCAGTCAAAGTCACCGAGACATCCGCCATCATACGTCTTAAGAATGCGCTTAGGACCGGATAATCTTTTTTGATATCAGACTCGATCTGCTTGAGCTCATTAGCCGGGGCCAAGCTCGAGAGCTTGTCACAGATATTATCCGTGATCAAGCGCGCGGCCAGCTTAGCATCGAGATAGTCCGCCACGCGCACGCCCACGCGCGCGATCTTGTCCTTATACGCGGGACCGATGCCGCGGCGCGTGGTGCCGATAGCCAGCTTGCGGTCTTCGAGATAATGGTCGACTTTGATGTGATAAGGGAAGATCAGGTGACACAACGGACTCACCCACAGGCGTCCGGCGGACTTGATGCCGCGTTTCCTTAATACTTCGACTTCTTCGTGAAGCGCTTTCGGATCGACAACCACACCGTTGCCGATCAAGCATTGGACTTTGGGATAAACGATACCGGAAGGAACTAAATGTAATGCCAGGATGTCATCTTTACCCAGTACCAAGGTATGCCCGGCATTGTTGCCGCCCTGATAGCGCGCGACGTAATGACTGCGTTTGGAAAGCGTATGGATGATCCGGCCTTTGCCCTCATCACCCCATTGGAGTCCGGCTACGACCATGGCTGGCATGTCGGTATTCTAGCGGAATTTATTGTGATTGTGAAATTATTAAATTCTGAATTAAATCATCATCATTCTACGATCCCGCGTGTTCTGTGAATCTATGACTATTCTGTCATCCTGAGCGAAGCGAAGGATCTTCCGGGGGTACAGATAGATTCTTCGTCGCTACGCTCCTCAGAATGACAATGGGACACGCGACAATGACATACAGGACTACAGGGATGTCAAGAAATGATCAAATGTCGATCTTGCGTAGGAATCTGCGGAACCAGGAATCCCTTAAACCGGCTTGCTTGACCACATTGACTTTAAGCGTGGCGGGAAGTACGCACTCCCCGACAGCGGAAAAACCGAAACGCACACGCACGCCCACGAAAGGATCCTCGCGCCAGACGGACTCGACAGGGACCTCGACCGCCATCAGACCGTTCTCATTGAACGCGCCGACAAGCTCGGCTAGATAAAGACAGCTCTCCCGCTTTTCCAGGATATAAGCGAAGACCAAGTCACCGGGTTCGAGCTCGGAAACCGGTTTTTCCTCGACATCGTGATAAGTGGTATTAGTCACCCCGTTAGCCAAAGCAATCCTAAGATTAAGGTGGATCTGGTCGCCCTCATCGTTGTTGTTCACCGGTTTTTTGACTAAAGCGTGATGCGCTTCAGTACCGGCGTCATCGACTGTCGGCGACTTATGGAATTCACTCAAGCTCAATATCTGGGTCTCGATGGCGCAAGCAGGCGGCTCACCGAAAACGCCCTGCCAAGGTAAAAGCTCGATGAGCCATTTGGCGAAATCTTGAGCCGCTGCGGGGTCGTTGCGCACCGCTTTGATCTTTTGCGCAAGTCCCTCTGCGGCGAGGATCTTGCTACCCCAACTCTTCTCCAAATGCTGACTCAAGCTCACATGGCTCCATTCCGACAACCGGGCCCGGTGGATGGCCTTCTCGAAATCGTACCAGTGCATGGACAGATCGGATTCGTAAAGATGCGGGTTCTCGCTTAAAACGACCCGCAGGCGTGAACCTGGTTTAGGTTTCTTTGCCGTGACCTTAGCGATCGCCAAGATCAGGCCATAGAGCGCCGGGTTATTCCTCAACAATTTGACTTTGAGCACGAAGACATCCTTCATCTTGTCGTGCAGGATCTGCAAGGCGCCCTCGGTGTCGTAATTGGCCAAAGACAACGCCAACTCGACCTCTTCAAGAGGCGCACCTGTCTCATCGGCTAAGAATTCGATCTTATCCCGCGTTATCATAAGCAATCAACGAGGAGCGAGGGTGGGAGTGAAGTCTTACTATAGCACAATATCTAGAATTGTCCAACGCAAGATGAGCCTGAAAAATATACTGTTTCCAACGCAAGAT
>JBBTGF010000149.1:0-2163 GCA_038041525.1 Elusimicrobiota bacterium
GACGAGTCCAAGCTCTTTACTGTTGGCGCGCAATTGCGAATGCAGGCGCCGCGCGCGTGAGCGCACTTCCAGCGGCGTCAAGTTCCTTGAGTCATCGATAAAGATATCGGCATCAAAAAAACGACTGGCGGCGTGAGTGATGTTCTCATAGTGTTTACGCTCAAGATACCCTTTGCGCAGTTTCTGGCTGTCCGCTTGCGCTTCAGCGCAGACCATACGCATGAGCAACTGTTGGCCGTCCATCTCCAAGGAGAATATCGCCACGGCTTTCTTGGCTTCTAACGCCACGTGACTGGCGATGTTCAAAGCGAACGCGGTCTTACCCTGACCTGGCCTGGCGGCGATGAGAATGAGTTCGTTGTTATGCAGACCGGAAGTCAATTCATCGAGTTTTTTAAAACCCGTGGGTAATCCGGTCGTCATAACCTTCTTCTGCCTGGCGGTCTCCAAGGTCTCCATTAGAGGATTGACCATGTCCCGCACGCACAAGAAACCCGAGGTCGAACGCGCCTGGGCTAGTTTGAATATCCTATTCTCGGAACGATCGAGCAGGTCACGGATGGAATCGGAGGGCTTCAGTGGATCGGAACTCGACTCCTCTTTGTAACAATCCTCATAGATCTCGGTGGCAGCGGTGATCAGGTCACGCAAAACCCCTTTCTCTTTGACGATGCGGGCATAATCTTCGATATGCGCCTGGGAGCCGACACGCTCCATCAACGAGGTCAGATAATTGCCGCCGCCGCTGTCCTGATATAACGTGTCCGCCTTGAGAGCCTCGTGGAGGGTGACCGCGTCGATATTACGCCCGTCGCCATAGAGTTTGACCATGACGCGGAATATCCGGCGATGGACTTCTTCGTAAAAATCGTGGTCAGTGACGGTGCCTTCGATCTTGGAGAAACCTTCAGCGCCAAGCAACAAGGCTCCCAGCAACGCCTGCTCCGCTTGCGGAGCGCGTGGCGCGCCGAGTTTAAAGTAGGGTGATAATGTAGCCGCGTTCGCCGCCATATATTAAACGCGGAAAGTGGATCCTAAACGGCTGGAGGAGTCGGTTGCGAGTTGACTACTTTGACTTTCAACTGCGCGACGACCTCGGGATGCAAGCGGATAGGGATCTCGACATCCCCTAACGCCTTGATCGCCGCCGCAAGCTCGACGCGAGCTTCATCCGGCAAACGCACTCCCTTTTCCTTCAAAGCCTTCAGGATCTGCCCCTTCCCGACGGAACCGTACGGATTCCCCTTATCGTCGACCAATATCTGAAAATCAAGCTGCTGGGCTTCGATCTTATCCTTCCAAGCTTTGGCTTCTTTGACCCGGGTATCCTGCTTTTTGGCGAGCACAGCGGCCCTAGCGTCAAGAGCGCGCTTGGCCCCCTCGCTATATACGGTGACCAGCCTCTTGGGAACCAAGAAATTCCTGGCGAACCCGTCAGAAACATTCTTGATATCGCCGTTGCGGCCTAACTTTGCGACGTCTTTATTGAGTATGACTTTCATGTTCCCCGGTTCAATCCTTCACGGCGAAAGGCAGCATCGCCATCATACGCGCGCGAGTGATCGCCTCACGCAGTCTACGTTGGTGACTGGCGCAAGCGCCGGTCTGTCTTCCCGGAAGGATCTTGCCTCGCTCCGTAGTGAAATTGATGATAAGACGGATGTCCTTATAATCGATCGAAAGCTGCTTATCCGCGCAAAAACGACATACTTTCCTCGGCCGGGGAGCGCCAAAACGCCCTCTGCCGCGAGAAAACCTGGGACCTCCGCGGAACGGTCCGCTTCCTGGCCTGGCTCCAGGCCCACCCCCTGGCGGACCAAAATTCCTGGGACCCTGGGGCGCGCCGGTAACCGGCGCTGCCGGGACTGCTGCTGTTGTCTGCTCTTGCTCCATATCGACTGGCTCCTTGATTATTAAAAAGCTACTTCTTCCAAACTTGCGTCAGCGTCAACCTCTGCGGGCGCGGCGAACGATTCTTGCGCCTGCTGCGGTTGCGCTTCAACGCTACCCTGCGCTTTCGGCGCCGCTTCACCTGTCGCTTCCAGGGACTGCACGCGCCTGGCGGAAAGCTCCAACCTGTTCCTCTTGCCGCCTTCTTTCGCTTCCCATTCACGGAAAACCAACCGGCCTTCTACCATCACTGCGGAACCTTTATGCAAACGG
>JBBTGF010000150.1:0-4783 GCA_038041525.1 Elusimicrobiota bacterium
ACGAGGACGCTCCATCGGGAGCTTTCAGGCTCATTCTTGGATTAGAAAATGCTTAGCCAGTTCCCATGTCAGCCGGCAAAGTGGCAAAATAGGATATACGTTCCAATAAAGGCGGGAATCATGCTCACACAAGAAAAGACTTCTGATAAGATTTTCACGTTGAGGCCCAGGCGTTCATTCTACGCCAAGAACATGCCGGCAGCCATAAACGACCTCGAACAACTCTCGGATTTCAATCTTATCTATAGGACGTTATGCTCGATACTCTTCAACTTCGCCCCGAACTCAGGGCATCCAGGCGGCAGTGTCTCTAGCGGGCACATCGTCGGCAATCTAGTACTCGACACGATGGATTACGACCTCGCTGGCCCCGACCGCGAAGACAACGACCTGCTCTTCTACGCGGCAGGCCACAAAGCGATGGGGCTCTACGCGATGTGGGCGTTGCGTAATGAGTTCGCCCGCATAGCCGCCCCGCACCTGCTAGCGCCCGAGCAACGGCAGTTGCGCCTTGAGGATCTGCTCGGCTTCAGGCGCAATCCTACTCAAGATACTCCGCTATTTAAAAGATTCAACTCTAAGACCTTAGACGGCCATCCCACTTGCGCTGCGCCCTTCGTAGCCATGGCTTCGGGCCCCAGCGGAGTAGGCATCCCCGGCGCTTTAGGTTACGCCACGGCCGCGCGTGACTATTTTGGCGCGGACACGCCAAAGATACATATCCTCGAAGGCGAAGGCGGCATGACGCCCGGGCGCGTCCACGAAGCCTTAGCCTGTGCCGCCACGACCGGCCTCGCCAATGTCATCCTACATGTCGATTGGAACCAAGCCTCGATCGATTCCAACAAAGTCTGCGCCGAAGGTGACAAGTCCGGCGACTATGTGCAATGGGATCCGATGGAGCTCCTACGCGTGCATGACTGGAACGTCATCGAAGTCGCCGATGGTCATGATTTCGCGCAGGTGGCAAGCGCGCAAAAAGCCGCGCTGACCGCTGCCAATGGACAACCGACTGCGGTCGTCTACCGTACGACGAAAGGCTGGCGCTACGGCGTCGAAGGCAAGGCCTCGCACGGCGGCGGACACGCATACTGCTCCCTACAATACCACGACACTTTGAAACCCTTCGAAGAGCGCTTCGCCGTCACTTTCCCGGAGGCGCCGGCGCAGAAAACCCCGCAGGTCATCGAAGATTCATATTGGAAGACCTTGCTCGTCATCCGCAAGACGATCGAGGACGACCGGTTATTGCACGCCTGGGTCGCCGGACGTCTGACCCAAGCCAAGAAAAGATTGGACGCCGCGGCGCGTAAGCCCAAGAGTACCGCTGACCTAGACGCCGTCTACCGCGAGACCGCCTCGGTCGAGATGACCCCGACGGCGCTCGTCTACCCGGCAGGCAAACCGGCTGCCACGCGCGCGGCCTTAGGCAAAGCCCTGGGACATTTGAATGCCGTCTCCCACGGAGCGCTCTTAGCCTGCGCGGCGGACTTGCTCGACTCTACCTCCGTCTCCGGCGCCAACGATGGGTTCCCTAAAGGCTTCCATCACACGAAAGACAATCCCGGCTCGCGCTTAGTCAGCGTCGGCGGCATCTGTGAAGATTCGATGGGAGCCTTCATGGCGGGCGTCTCCTCCTTCGGCCGCCATATCGGCGTGACGAGCTCCTACGCGAGTTTCATCACGCCATTGGAACACATCGCGGCCAGGGTACACTCTATCGGCCAGCAGGCACGCAAGCACATCACAGGGCAACCCTACCGAACTTGGATCATGGTCAATGCGCACGCCGGTCCCATGACCGGTGAAGACGGCCCCACTCACGCCGACCCGCAAGCCCTCCAGCTATTGCAAGATAATTTCCCCAAAGGCACGCTCATCACCCTGACACCTTGGGAAGCGCAAGAAGTCTGGCCGCTCTTGGCCGCAGGACTTAAAACGCGGCCCACGGTCCTAGCACCCTATGTCACCCGCCCGGCGGAGAACGTCGTCGACCGCGTAGCGCTCAAGATGCCACCCGCACACGCCGCAACGAAGGGCCTCTACGCAGTACGACGCACCGATGCCACGACCAAGACCGTGGTGTTACAGGGTTGCGGCGTGATGACGTTCTTCACGCGCGACGTGCTGCCCAAGCTCGACGCCATGGGACTTGCAGTCAACGTCTTCTATGTCAGCAGCGCCGAACTCTTCAACCTGCTGCCGGAGAGCGAGCGTCTCGCCATCTATCCCGAAGCTCTGGCGCGTGACGCCATGGGCGTCACCGACTTCACTTTAGCCACCATGTGGCGCTGGGTACGCAGCGACAAGGGCCTCGCGCAAAGCCTCTATCCGTTCAAGGAAGGCAATTTCTTAGGCAGCGGCAACTGGCAGATGGTACTAGGCGAAGGCGGCTTGAACCCGGCGGCGCAACTCAAAGCCATCGAAAGCTGGCTGGGGCGCTAGGGCCTCGGTCGCATGACCCCAGAGTTTAGACAGGACGACTAAACCCTGGGGCGCTAGGGATCGAACCTAGGAATGGCGGATTCAAAGTCCGCTGCCTTACCGCTTGGCTACGCCCCAATTCATCCCGCTAAACTCTGGGGTCATGCGACCGAGAAATCCCAGGCTGCGCTCGCCAACTGTAAAATTATCATTTTCCATGGCTCGCTTGCCTGGTTTGCGAACCTAGGAATGGCGGATTCAAAGTCCGCCGCCTTACCGCTTGGCTACGCCCCAATAAAACCTAAAAGATTTTAGCACTACTCGCGGACAAGAATGTTTCAGTGGGTCGCGGTTTGGGTCTCGGGCACTTTGTAGGCGTAACGCAGGATCTGGTACTCGACACGGAAAAAGATGAACCCGACCGCGCGGTAGACGCCGTACGCGATGAAATAGGCCGCAGCCACGTCGATGGAATAATGCAATCGCGAGATGAGCACCTCACAAGCCAGGATGATGGAAAGCGCCAAGCATAGCTTTTTCACCCAAGGCGTGCGATAGATGAGGAATCCCATGAACGGGAAGGAAGTATGTCCCGAGAAGAACATGGTCCCGCGGAAATCAAAATACTTCAGGAAATAATTATAAACGCCATGCTGATGATAGACCGGCGCGTCATGCGGCAAGCCCAACGGCGTCAAAGTGGTGAAAATGGCGCGCACGAAGATCAAGACCGAGAACGTCCACAGCGCATAAGGCACATTCTCCCATCCCTCCAAACGCAAGCCGGCATAGAACGCCAACACCAGGAAGGTCACAAAACCCCAAAAATGTATGAGCGAAAGGTCCAGACTCGGCAGATACTCGAACACCAGGTCATGCGCCGGGGGCAGGTTCTCGACGAACTTATCGACGTAGTTACCCGTCCAATAATTGACGCAAAGCACACCGACGAACACACTCCACGCCACGATGTGCTGGATCAGATGGAACTTGAAATCCGCCTTACTGCGTAATTGCTTGGCTGCTTCGGCTTCTGACATGGGAATACTTCATTTTACCACGCATCAGCGACTCCTATTGACCATTCCCAAGAAGCACTGTACGCTACGATATGATCCTGCCATGCTCGCTAGCCATCCTGCTCTTGTCCTTGAGCCTACCCTTAGCGGCCCAAGAAGAAGACGACGACGAACCCACCGCGCAGGATGAGCAGACGGTATACGACGACTGCCAAAACCTCGACACGGAATCCAAACAGATATACTCAACGGATATCAGAAGGATTTTCGCCGAACTCACCGAGATCGCGCCCAGCACGAACCTCAACCTTCAAGGCAAAGACTTCCGCATTGATTACAAACCGGACCTCACCTGGACCGATGCCGCGGTTGATTTCTCTAAAAGTGACACAGTTCAAGTCTATTTCGGACCTTTGATCTACGAAACTGCGGCCAACGATACGGACATCGCATACATCCTCGCTCACGAAATCGGCCACATCGCTAAAAAACATCCGGCCAAAACCAAGGCCCTCATCTCGAAACGTTGCAAAGAAATGCTCCAAGAAAGCGCGGAATGCGTGGCGGATGCGGATGAATTCTGCAAAAAGCGCCGCGACGCGATCATCAACGAACTTGCGCCGGTCATAAGAGAGCATGAAAACCAAGCCGATAGCTACGCGAAAGAACTCATGGCCCGCGCGGGATACGAAGATGTGGATGCATGGATAAATTACTGCCTGACAGCGTCAGCGGTCTCCAAAAATAGAAAAATCTCTTACGAAGACGCCTTCTTTAAAAGGCAAAACGCCTTCCACGACTCACCATCGAAACGGGCCGTCCGGCTCAAGCGTCCCGGTTACTGCGCTGGGGATTGATTAAAAAACTAACTGACTACCGACTTTAAGTCCATGACGCACGGCGGCGCCGACGGGCAGTTCGAGCACATAACGGCCCTGGCCGCTGACCGTCACGATAGTCCCTCCCGGCGTCTGCTCTGGAGCTGGCACGGCGGTTTTGACCGAACTGACGCGTTTATCCGAACCAAGATAGACGATATCAATGGCGAAACGCATGTCTTTCATCCACATAGACCAATCATCTTGCGTGTCGAAGATGAACAGCATTCCCGAATCTTCAGGAAGCCTGCGGCGTCCCGACAAACCCCGGCTACGTTCACCCGGTGTCTGCGCGAGATCGGCTAAGACCACAGAACCCGCCGGCATCTTAATTGCCACGACTTTTTGCGGCCGCTTGCTAAAGATACAGGCGCCCAGCGCCGCCACCAACAGAAACCCTACTGCCAAACGATTGCGCATCATAACTCACATAATCTAGCAAATCCCCCCTATTGCTAAAGC
>JBBTGF010000151.1:0-1941 GCA_038041525.1 Elusimicrobiota bacterium
GGGTCTATCTCGGTGACCTGACCTATCCGGTCTATAAACGCTCCGCGGCGTTGGCGGGCGCCAAAGTGGAGTTTTTGGCGATGCGCCGCGAGCACGGCTATCTCATGGATTTTTCCCATGCCCGCGGCGCCAAAGCCATCTATGTGAATTATCCGAACAACCCTACGGGCGCGGCGGCGCCTAAGGAATATTTCAAGGAACTCGTGGCGTGGGCGAAGAAGAGGGGGGTTTTCATCATCTCTGACGCGGCGTATACCGAGGTGTATTTCAATGACCGGCCGCCGACGAGCATCTTGGAGATACCGGGCGCTAAAGACGTGGCGATCGAGTTCCATTCGTTCTCCAAGACCTTTGGCCTGCCCGGTCTGCGTATCGGGTTTGCCTGTGGCAACAAGGACGCGCTGGCCGCGCTTTTCGGCCTTAAAGAGACTTTTGATTCGGGCGCTAGCGGCTACCTGCAGTCAGCCGCATATCACATGCTCACGCATCGCAGCCGTGACCGGGAGTTGGCGCGTCTGCGTGGGGTCTATGGCGCGCGCCGGGCGCTTTTCGAGAACGGTTTGAGCCATTTGCGCGTGCCCTATTTTCCTTCAGTCGCGACGTTCTATGTCTGGGCGGACTTGCCCGGGGCGGATTTTGTCGATGGATTGCGCGAAGGCTACCGTGTCGGGACGCTCAAAGGTAAGGGTTTCGGCGCCGCGGGAGAAGCCTGTCTGCGTTTCGCGCTCTGTGCGCCGGAAACGAAGCTCAAGGAAGCGCTGGCGCGCATGACCAGGTTCTTGCGATGAGCGACGTGACCGCCGTGCTCTGCCTGGGTTCCAACCTAGGCGCGCGTGGCCGTTGTCTCGCGCGAGCACGCGCCGCCATCGCGCGTTGGCCGAAGACGCGCATCGTGCGCGCCTCCAAGGTCTTGGAGACCGCTCCCGAAGGTTATCTTAAACAACCTGCTTTTTTAAACCAGGCGCTCGAAGTGGTGACGGGTCTGGCTCCGATGGCTATGCTCATCTGGGCCAAGCTGACGGAGAATGACTTGGGCCGTAAACATAGACGGCGCTGGGGACCTAGAGAAATCGATATCGATATCCTGCTTTACGGCAACAAGAGGATTCAGGACGGATATTTGACCATCCCGCATCCGCAACTGCGTACGCGTAAGTCCATCCGGCTTTGTCTTGCCAGCTTGAAAGCCCGATGAAACGCGATACTGAGGTCCTGGTCATCGGCAGCGGCCTGGCAGGATTGTCGGCGGCGCTGAAAGTCTCGGCATACGCCGATGTCACCGTGGTCACCAAGAAAGATTTAGCCGAAGCCAATACCAACTATGCGCAGGGCGGCATCGCCGCGGTGATGAGCCTGACGGATGATTTCTCCAAGCACATCCAGGACACATTGGCTTGCGGCGATGGGTTGTGCGATCCCGCTATCGTCGAGCGGGTGGTGTGCGATGCTCCCAAGCTGGTACGAGAGCTCGAAGCTATCGGCGCGGCTTTTAGCAAGAAAGGCAAGGGGACCTATGACCTGGGCCTCGAAGGTGGCCATAGCGAACGGCGCATCGTACGTTCCCATGATTTAACGGGCAGGGAGATCGAACGCGCGTTAGTGGCCGCGCTTAAGCGTAACAAACGGGTCACGGTCATCGAGAACACTATGGCGCTGGACTTGTTGCTCGCCAAGGACCCGAGCGGCCTGCATCATTGCCGGGGTAACCGCGCGCTCGGCGCGCGCGTCCTCGATCTTGAGAAGGATAAGACCTATCCGATCACAGCCGACATTGTGGTCCTGGCCACGGGCGGGGCGGGCAAGGTTTATCTCATCACCACTAACCCCGAGATAGCGGCCGGTGACGGCATGGCATTGGCATACCGCGCGGGTTGCCCTTTGGCGAACCTTGAGTTCGTGCAATTCCATCCGACCTGCCTGTATCATCCTAGCTTGAGGAAT
>JBBTGF010000152.1:0-4998 GCA_038041525.1 Elusimicrobiota bacterium
AAAAGCCAAGACCGCAGGCGAGTTAGGGAATAATTTCGGAAATCTACACCTGCGGTTACTGACTATGGTCAACAAATATTCACAAGGGCCGTTCGTCAAGCGCGGCGCCATGACGATGTTCGCGGCGCTTAGCGGCAAACGCGAGGACATCGATGGCGCATACCGTGATTTCGAATTCCACCGGGCGCTCGAGATCGTCTATCAGGGATTGGCTTCAATAAATCTGGCTATCGACAAGACCGCGCCCTGGAAGCTGGCTAAAGAAGGCAAGACCGAGGAAGTGCTTGATTTTCTAAGTGATTGTATCTATTCGCTGGGGCTGCTCGCGGTCTGGCTTTCTCCTGTGTGTCCTATCGCTTGTGCCAAACTGCTGGAGACCTTCGGGGTCATTGGAGATCCTGGCAAGGCGGTGGAACAGCTTTTGGGTCAAGAGCCGTTGCGATTGGCTTCACGCAGTGACCCGTTATTCCCCAAAGAGACGATCGAGAAGAGATAAGAGTGCCCACAGTGCTCTTATAATAGAGGAGGTTCCGATATATGACTCAAGTCCCCGAGCACAGCGCACATTTCAAAAGACGCCGTTTTCAGAATTGGTTCCCTTTGGGCCTCACCTACGCCGCATTCTACATGGGGCGTTACAATCTTAATGTCGCTTCCACCGAGATCATGGGGCGTTTTCATTTTTCCAAAGCCGAGTTCGGTCTTATCGCCACGGCCGGTTTTTGGACATATGCCATCTCGGTGATGCTGAACGGCCCCTTGACTGACCGCATCGGCGGCAAGCGCGCTATCCTGATGGCTGCGCTGGGGACGGCCGCCATCAACGGCGTGTTCGGCTTATTGTTCCTCAATGCTTGGGCAGCTAAGGTGCTCATCGGCATGAGCATGCTCTACGCCGTCAATATGTATTTCCAATCATTCGGCGCGCTCTCGGTGGTCAAGACCAACGCTCCGTGGTTCCATGTGCGCGAGCGGGGCGTCTTTGGCGGCATCTTCGGCATCATGATCTCTAGCGGCTATTTCCTGGCCATGACGGTCGGCGGATGGATCCTGGCCTATCTGCCTTGGTATTGCGTGTTCCTGATCCCTTCGGCAGCTATCTTCGTCATGTATCTTGTCGACCGGTCATTGGTGGTCAATAGCCCGAAAGAGGCGGGATTTTCCAATTTCCACACAGGAGACGCTTCCAGTCATCATGTCGATAACGATAAGCCGGTGACGCTGACTTATCTAGTGCGCCATGTGTTCACCAATCCCGTGATCTTGACCTTGACCGCAGCGGAGTTCTGTACCGGTTTTGTACGTCAAGGCCTACTGCTTTGGTTCGTCCCGTTCCTTAAGGAAGTGCATGGGATCCATCATGGGGAGCCGCTGTTTTCTATGGCCACGGGAGGTATCACGTTGGGGGGTATCTTAGGCGGTTTGTTATGCGGATTCCTCTCTGACAAGGTCTTCGACTCGCGGCGCCCGCCGGTCGCCTTCATCTTTTATCTGGGGCAAGCCGTTTCTTTGCTGGTGTTGGGCTGGGTACATACTCCGGCCGCCGCGGCGTTCATGATCGGGTTCACCTGTATGTGGATCTTCGGAGTGCATGGTATGCTTTCCGGCACCGCATCGATGGATTTTGGCGGGACCAAGGCCGCCGCCACGGTCACCGGGCTTTTAGACGGCGTGCAATACCTTGCCGCCGGTTTGACCGGAGTCTTGTTAGGCAAGATCCTCGATCTCTTCGGCTGGCCGGTCTGGACTTATATGATCGTGCCTTTCTCTCTCATCGGCGCCGCCTTGATGCTCACCTTATGGCACGCGACCCCACACAACACGAAAGTAAGATTACAACCGCTGTCAGCAGCGCAAAAAGAAGAACAAGAGCCGGTAACCGTCTAAGCGGGGACTTTCCCGTTGGTCGTCGGGTACGCATCGGATTTTGGATCCCAGACGCATTCCTCGGTCACGATGCTTGTGATGAGCGTGTGCGGTGTGACATCGAAGGCGGGATGCCACGCCTTGGTTCCTTTGGGGGACATCTGTTTGCCCGCGATCTTGACGACTTCGTCACTAGAGCGTTCTTCGATCGGGATTTGAGCGCCTGTGTGCGCGCGCGGGTCGATGTTTTCTTTGGGTCCGACGATATAAAAGGGGATATTGAAATAACGCGCCGCGATGGCCAGGTTGAGGGTGCCGATCTTGTTAGCGGTATCGCCGTTTAAGGCTACGCGGTCGCAGCCTGTCAACACGGCGTCGATCTTATGCGTGGCCATGAGGTAGGAGACCATGCTGTCAGTGATAAGGGTCGCGGGTATCTTCATTTGTTTCAATTCCCACATAGTCAGGCGTGAGCCTTGCATATAGGGGCGGGTTTCCGTGGCGTAGACATGCCTGACTTTTCCTTGCAAAAAACCTTCTTCAATGGCGGCTAGCGCGGTGCCACGGCCCACGGTGGCTAGACGTCCGGTGTTGCAGTGTGTCAGCACGGTTGATCCCTTACTCAAGAGCCTGGCGGCGTTCTTGGCCATACGGTCGGTGATGTCGATCCAAGTCTTTTCTTGTTCGATGAGGGTCTTATGCATCAGGTCTAGACGTTGGCTTATCGATAAGGAGGCGTCGTTGATGAGCGTTCCCATGTTCTCCATGGCTGCTACCAGGTTGACCGCCGTCGGGCGGGAGTTTTTAAGTATCGTGAATGCTGCTATCCAGACTTTGTCCCAGCGCTTGAGGTCGTCGCATCTGCGTAGATCGAGGTAGAGTCCCCAGCAGGCGGCTTGACCGATCAAGGGAGCGCCCCTGATCGTCATGTCCGTTATGGATGTCGCGACGTCTTTGGCCGTGTCGCAGACGCGTTGCGTCGTCTTCCAAGGGATCGCCTTTTGGTCGAGGAGGTGGAGTTTATTATTTTTGTAGTAGAGGGGTCGATAATGCATGACTGATAAATCGGGGGGGAGTGTAGCCGTAGCGGTATGACCGCGCCCTGGGCCTAAGGGATGGACTCCATGACGTAGCGCAGGTCTTCTTCGGTCCGTCCGCTGATCTCTACTGTCTTTTCTTTGCCCTTAGCGCCGCGCAAGATGTTCACCGATGCCGTCCTGACATCGAAGAACTCAGCCAGGTAACGTCGCAATGACTGATTGACCCGTAAGTCATCGCTACCGAGTGTTGCCACCCGTACTCGCAGTACACTGCCGATCCGGCTGACTACTTCATTGTCGTCCGAGTTCGGAATAACGCGTACTTTAATGATCATCGACCCTCCTTTTCTGGCCTCAAAAACTTCTTCTCTGCAAAAATCGCCGTACCTATGCGTACTATCGTCGCTCCCTCTTCGATCGCGACGTGAAAATCTTGGCTCATCCCCATCGAAAGTTCTTTGATGTCCGGGTATGTGTCGTGTATGCGTCGCAGGGATTCCCGCATGCGCCGGTAATAGCTACGTCGCTCGTCCTCCTGCGCACCTTGAGGTCCCATGCACATCAATCCTGTAAGTAAGAGTCCGCGCATGGCAGCCATCTCGTCGACGGCGGTTCGCATGCTACCCCAGTCAAAGCCGTTCTTTTGCGGTTCCGCGGCGACGTTGATCTCCATGAGTACGTTTTGGCGTTTTGCCGCGGCTTGCGCGCATGCGTCGATCTTGCGGGCCAACTCGATGTCACCGACAGAATGGATCAGCTCGAATCCTAAAGTAAGGCATTTGCCGACTTTGTTCTTCTGCAGGTGTCCGATGAAGTGCCAAAGGGCTTGGGGGTTGTGTGCGATCTTTTCCTGTGCTTCTTGGATGCGGTTTTCCGCGAAGCGTGTCAACCCAAGCTCTTGCGCCATGGCGACGGTTTCGGCCGAGACCCCTTTGCTGACTGCGATGAGAGTGACTTCTTGGGGGGAGCGTCCGGCGCGCCGGCATGCTGCCGCTATCGTATCTTTGACGTTACGGATATTTTCAAAGAGCTTTGGGTCCGCACACATTATATCACATGCCTATTTTTTCACGGGTAAGAGCGGTGAGCTTGAGGAAATCGTCGACGCAAATCTCTTGCGCGCGCGCGTTGCTCGCGATGCCGCAGGCGATGAGTATGCCTTCCACGGCTTTTTTATCTGTATGCGGGAGGATACGCATCAGGTTGTTGGTGAGCATCTTGCGTCTATTATGGAACGCGGCGTTGACTACATGTTTGAATGCAGCCTTCAATCCCTGTGACGCGGGTGCGCTTGAGGGAGAGAACGCGATCACGCTGGAACCCACCTTTGGCTGCGGCCGGAAGCATGTGGCGGGTACGTCGAAGAGTAAAGATCCTTGCGCGCGCCATTGGAAGAAGATAGTGAGCGCCGCGACTTCGCTGGTCCCGGGACCGGCCGTGAGGCGGTGTACGAGTTCGGATTGCAGCATGATGACCGAGCGTTTATAGACGTTGCATTCCAGGATCTTTTCCAAGATAGGTTTCGAACAGTAGTAAGGCAGATTGCCTAAGATGACAGGAGGCGTGCCGCTGGCGATAGCTTCAAAGTTGATAGCGCGCACATCGCCTTGGAGGATCTCGATGTTGGTCGATGCGTGATAAGTCTCATTGAGTCGCGCGCAGAGCGCCGGGTCGATCTCGATCGCGGTCACGCGCGCCGCTTTAGCGGCATAAAGCGCGGTGAGTTCTCCGTGACCCGGGCCGATCTCGATGACATGGTCTTGCGCGGTGATGCTTGCCGCGTCGACGATGCGCTGGCGCGTCGCAATATCAGTCAGGAAGCATTGCCCCCAACGATGGCTCATACCATGACCTTGGTTTCCGGTTGTTGCATAAAGCCTTAAGTAGCAGAAGACTATATTATAGGGCAGGGAGCGCTACTAAGTGATTTTACGCACATTGTTTGTCACTACGGATAAGCGTTGGTATCAGAGCGTTGCGGCTGCGCTTAGACGTGAGGGTTTTGATACCGGCCTGATCGGACCTGCTCAACCTCTTGGCAAGATCGTGGCAAAGTTCAGCCCGGATGCGTTGCTATGGGATTTCAGCGATG
>JBBTGF010000153.1:0-7964 GCA_038041525.1 Elusimicrobiota bacterium
TTGGATATATAACAATATCAATCTTAATCCAAACTTGACCAATGGTCCCTATATCGTGAGCTCGCGTTCCAGTGACACGGTCAATAACAAACAAACCACGTTTACGCCAGATGTTTCGACATTCACGTTCTATATCGATAAAAGTTCTCCGACAGCATATTTCGTATACCCGGCGCATCTGGTTCCAGGAAGTATCACTGGTAAATATAAACACGGGACATCTGGCGGCAACACTTTAGACACTATCAGCGGTACGGCGATAGATGCCGAGGCCACTTATTATGGGTCTGGCGCTATCTTTCAGGACACGCAATTCAGGCTTTGGTATCTCTTGGGCGGTACGAGTTATTATTACGATGGTTCCGGACCGGACTATTTCCAAGGAGCCGATGCGAACGCCGCCTGGACGGTTGTCGGTGACGTGAATGCATCCACCACGCCATGGATCCAGAACGATATGAATCAGGTCTGGGTCTCTACGAACGCGGACATGGTCTATTACATCCAAGCGCGCGCCAGGGACCAAGCGAGAACGACTTTTGGCGTGGCCACTGGTAACATTCAAAGCGATTTTACATTGGGAGACCAGTCGTTTCGTAAGTTCATCATGGATGCCAAGCCGCCGTCGATCGTAGTGGATACACCGGCCGCCGCTGGTTTTTCGACCGGTTCTGGCTTCGAGATCCATGGCCGCGTCAATGGCGATCTGGCGGAATTGCGCGTAGCGGCGTCCTCTGGCGTCGTTGTGCGGCTGTTTTGCGAGGACGGCGGAGGCAAGCATTATTGGGATTGGGCCAGTCAATGGAAGGTCAATGCCGGGACATATGTGGCTATCCCGAGTTATAGTTTGTCGGGCGGCACCCAAACTTGGAGCGTCACTAGCAATTTGCCATCCCCGGCACAGTTTAATCAGTGTCCTAATCCGAATACCTTCCAGGTTGGCGCTGATGCTATCGATATGGTGGGACAGTTGGGCACGGCGGCCACCATCCAGTTCACTATCGATGCGCAAGAGGGCAGCATCACCTCGACCCAGCCTGTCAATAGCGCGGGATTCAGCGTCGGTTTCTATGGCGGCGCTGGCGGCGCGGGTTTTGCGCCTAAACCTATCAATACTTTCGCGGGGACCGCGTCTGATGCTGGGATTTCGGATATCGATTATGTGCAGATCGCGGTGTCGACCGGTTTGGGGGGCAGCGAGCGATTTTGGAACGGTTCCACGGGTTGGATGTATGTGGTCACGGATGAGGCAAGGTGGCGTTTAGTCAATGGGACGGCAACTTGGGTTTATCCTAAAACGCCGGACAGCTTCCCCTCATTGCAGAGCGGGACGAATTACCGCGTCTATTATCGCGTCAGGGACAGAGCGGGTAATCAGACCGCTTCTACTGTCTTTAATACTTTCCTTTATGATACGCAGATTCCAACTGTGACTTTATCGTCACCTTTGACCTCGGGAACAACCATGATCAAATTTCTGACCATGCTTTCCGGCACCGCACAGGATTCCGACGGGGGCGCGTTGTTGGATGCAACGACGGAAGAGGCTAGGATAGAAGAGATCCAACTGTCGATCCAAGACTTGACCACTGCAGGGAATCCTTACTGGAAAGCCGCAAACAGAACCTGGACCGATGTCGAGGGGCAAGTGTGGAATTCGACCACAGCAGTCGCGTTTACCGGCAATGACCAACCGCGTTTTGCCGACCCATGGCAGTTCACGGGGTCGACGCCATCCTGGGCTTCGGGTAAGACATATAGGATCGAGACTCGCGTCATCGACAGGGCGCATAACATAAGTCAGGCATTAGCCATATCAACCTTTAATTTTATTTTTGATGATGTCGGTCCTACGCCGGGGGTCGCTTGGCCTGCAGACGCCTCTCCCGGAGACTATGCAACTCCGCGGCTTTCGACCGGGGCCGTCATCGCGACCATTTCGGGTACGGCGCAAGATACCGGACAGAACGCGACAGGTATCGCTTTGACGCAGATCAGGATATTCACGCCGGATATCAGTGGGGGCAGCTATTGGGTCTATGGGACCGATTATCTTGAGACCGCCTATGCTGCAGGCAGCCCCGAGAGCCGATGGTTCAATACGCAGGCCCCGTATGCTAATTGGACGTCGACCTTCCAGTTCATCACTGATCGAAGGTATATGATCGAAACCCGTTCACAAGACAGCGCTGGGAATTATTCAAGCACTTATGCGACTGCCACCCTCACTATCGACAGAGACATACCATTGGCGGTCACCACGTTCCCGGTGACAGCGACATCGATCAAAGACCTGGATGCGGCAGGGTTTATCGCCGGGACTGCGGCTGATGGCGGTTCTGATGCGGACGCCCGCGGGACTATCGCTACGACTGAAGTCGACATCGCTATTAAGGTGTTGCGTAGTCCGACAAGTTGGTATAGCCAGATAGCCGATCAGTTCAATCAGGAGCAGGCGGCTCCCGTGGCTAACGATACGGATTTTCCGACAGCATCAGTGGCAGGGAGCGCGCAAGGTTGGAAATTTGGATTACTCGACAACACCAATCTTGTCAGCGGTACGTCGTACTATATCACCGTGCGCGTGCGTGATAACGCGACGCCGACAAACGAACTTTCTTGGAACATCGTGAGCGCCACGTTCACATTCGATAACGCCGCGCCAGTAGTCGCGATCGCTACTCCTGCCGCGACTACGCGGGTGTTCAATACGTTTACGCTTATCGCAGGTACCGCGGTCGACGCTACCAGCAACGTGGCACAAGCTTATTTGAGGTTGCAAAGGCATGATAACCTGCAATATTGGAGCGACAGTGATGGCGATACCGACGGGACATTGGACGGCAGTTGGGGAGCCGCCATCAGTACCATACCGGCCACCTGGTCGGCGCCCAATTGGACATACACGCTCTCCGACGGGTCTGTTTGGGCGGTCGATAATACTTCTTATTCAGTGACAGCTTGGGCGCTTGATGTACCCGGTAGCACCTCTGCCATCGTGGGACCCAATACGTTCATGTTCGACAGGAACCTGCCTACGGCTACGGTGACATCTCCAGTAAATGCTAGTTTTATGACGGACGCTAATATCATCATTTCAGGCACCGCTGATGACCTGACGGTCAATCCCGAAGACAGCGCTACGAATATTTCCACGGTCACCGTAGCCGTGAGTTCAGCCAATCCCCCCATTGCAGGGACTTGGTGGAATGGGACATCTTTCACCGCGACTAATGCCGTGTTTTTGACTACGACGGGATGGACGCCGGCGCAGAGTCCGGACCAGTGGCAGTGGGACCGTTTGCTGATAGGTCCAGGGCAGTTGACGAGTGGCACGACATATACCATACGTGTCAAAGTGGTCGACAAGGCAGGTAACCCTAGGACCATGACCGACACAAGCTTTGTTTTTGATAGCGGCGAGCCTTTGGCTGGCGTCGCTGATCCCGCTGATGGGAATTACAAGAACACTGTGACGATGATTAAAGGAACCGCGCAAGACGTGGCGCCAGGCGTTATCGCGGGGGTGGAGATCGCCATTTCCACGGGAACCGGCGGTTCGGAGCGGTATTGGAATTGGCAGAACCAGGTTTGGCAGGCGACCGAGGATAGCACCGCGACCGTGGCGCGTAATGGCGATGACTCTGATGACGGTACCGGTTTTAATCAGACGACAGAGTTGTGGAAAAAGACCACCGGACTTCCTACTTGGTCGACATTGGCGGATAAGAGCGTGCGTGTGTATGTCTGGGCGGTTGATTCCGCGGGCAATGAGGCGGTTCATATCGACACGCATATCAACTTCACCGTCGATCAGGCGGTGGTCTTGTCATCCGCAGTTTATCCGGTCAGTAATCAAGCGCTTTCTTATATCGCGGTGACATCAGGTACGATTTCCGATCCGGGAGCCCTACCTTCAGGAGTGGCTTCTGTCGTGGTCGCGATCGAAAAGGAAAGTAATCATACCTATTGGGATGCGCTGGGCGACCAGTTCGACCCTACCCAGAACGTGGTATGGAACCCTGCGGTTTATGGTGCGATCCAGGGAACTTGGAGTTTTACTGCGATCAATATGGACCGTTTCGATACGGACCGTTGGTACCGGGTCAAAGAACGCGGAGTGGACGTGGCGGGCAATGCCCCGAATTTAGATCATACAGAAATGCACACTAACGACAAGAGTGCGCGCTTTTTGATCGATAAGACAGCCCCGGTGTCAAAGAGCACGGCGCCGGCGTTGGCCGGAGGCGCGACGGTCTATTACAATTCGCAACAAGGGATCATTTGGGGTACGGCTACAGACGCTCCATCCGGTCAGAATTTTCCGTCGGGATTGCGGCAGGTATCTGTGCGCTTGAGCCGTTTGAACAGCTTGCATACCCGGGAATGGTACAACTGGGACCTGTCGTGGACCGGTAACAATAGTTTCGATGTCGCTTATGCCGGCGCGCCGTTGTCCACTTGGCGTAAAGACGTGCCGACAACGCAGTTGTTGGATGGTTATCGCTATGAGATGCAAACCCAGGCTAGAGATTTTGCCCGTGATACGGCTGGGAATTTCTCGAATTTTGAGATGAACTCATCGACCGCGTATTTCGTCATTGACTTAACGACGCCGACGAATTCGATCACGAGTCATATCCCTGGAGGTGCGACGAGCTATTTTAATACGGTTGCACTGGCTTCCGGGACCATGAGCGACCCGTCGCCGGGGGGTAACTGCGGCGCTAATTGTGTGGTGTCCGGTGTGGAGTTTGTTTATGTCGAGCTGCAAGACATCTCGGATACTGTGGGAGATACGATCCCGGGCGCGGCGCCTTATTGGGATTTTAATCAATCAACCTGGGTCGTAGCGGCGCCAAACCCATCGATGAGAGCCTCGGTCTACATTAGCTCCTGGGCGTTTAGCAGTTTCCCCAATCAGACCATGTGGGAGCGCTATGATCCCCTGCCTGACGGCCGTAAATATAGGCTTAAGACGCGCACCGTGGACCGTTCGAGCAATACCACGGTTTTGGCGGATACTTATGCTGATTTCATGTATGACAACACACCGGCCACTTCGACGATCACGACGCCTCCTATTGGCGTGCCGCCAGAAGGCGCTACGATCAATTCACTGCTTGCGATCCAAGGCACAGCCGCTGATATTTCGACAGCTACAGTGCAGCGGGTTTATGTGTCTATTCGTAACGATCCGGATAGCGTCAAAAATCCGGCCGGGACGTGTTCCGGGGCCAACGAGGGCGCCTATTGGCAAGGCGGGAGTTGGGGTTCCAATGAGACATGGTATCAGGCAGGTTCATATGACTCACAGAGCAAGGTTTGGAGCCATGACACCAGCGGTGTATCCTGGGATAACGACTGTTTCTACGTTATCAAATCATCGGCAGTGGATACGGCGGGTAATTATCAGATACATATCGCTTCCAGAGGCTTTAAGATGATCGCGCCCCCGGCAGTCACAGGGGTCACCGTCCCGATCTTGCCGCCGCCAACGATCCGTTATTACACGACACTTGACCGTATCACCGGGACAGCTAATGGCGATACCTCGGAAGTCCGTATCGAGGTCCGCCGTAAGACAGACGGTTCATATTGGTCAGACGGTGCGGGTTTAGGCGATGGTTTATGGACTACGGATTTCACTTCTTTGACCGTCACCGGCCTGATGTCATGGGAGTTCGTGCACAATACGAACAATCATGACCTGCCCAACGGGGGGCTTTGGGTGGACGGTTCTTCGTATACCATTCGTTCCGTGGGGCGTAACAATGCGATGTTGTATGAGTCAAAATCAGAGCAGGAGGTGCGCATCGACACGGTAGCGCCAACTACCACGATCGATTACCCGGGAGGTGGCACATATTTTAATAGTCTTGGCGTTCTGTCCGGGACCGCGCTCGATGCGCTAGTGGGCGGGTCTAACGCGTCGGGAGTCAAAGAAGTCCGTCTGCGCATCCAACGTACGGGAGGCGGCAACCCGGAATATTGGAAAAATAATAGTTCAAGTTGGCAGGCGACCAACGATGAGCCGACGGCGACCGAACCTGGATGGTCGACTAGTATCGCGACTTGGTGGGGGTCTTCATGGACGTTCACGGTTTCGATGTCCACTTTGGCATGGACGAATGGCAATACTTATGAGATCCAGGCTAAAGCGATCGACAATACCTTATATACGTCAGGCAAGGCCAATGAAGACGCGACTCCCGCCGTGCGTTCCAACGTCATCTTCGACAATGAGATCCCGACGGCCACTATCACATCGGCCATCGATGGTGAGGAATATAATTCGATCGTTGTCGCATCAGGCTCGGTCGTGGATAATTTCTTGCCGGTGGCTAATGTCAAGTTGTATATCTATCGACCCGATGAGCCAGGAACGTTCCGCTATTGGGATGGGGATTCGTGGGAAGAAACCAGCGTTTCGACCCGGGCGACCGTTTACACGTCTTCTTGGACATTTTCAAATTTGCCGTCTGATTTCACGGATGCCGCCAAGGACGGCAAGCGCTATGTCATATGGCTGGAGCCGCAGGACCAGGCGACCAACAGTAATACGCTCTACTCGGTTGCGCAAGGGGCTTCTAAGACCATTGTGCTTGATTTTTCCGGACCGCAGGTCGCTATCACTAACGTCAACAGTAACGATAAACTGCGCTCGTTGACCTCGATAGCGGGGACGATCGTAGACCCGAACCATCCGTTCAATTCAAAAGTATCGACCAATACCAATGTCGAGGTGCAGATATATTATCTAAGCGCCGGCGTGACGTATTATTACAATCAAGGCGGATCGAATTTTACCAACGCATTAAACGAGAGTAATTCGTGGTGGAACCCAAGTCTGACAGGCGGTTTTACTTCGCTTGGGCCATCATCGGGATCATGGACCTATAATTCCGGCGGTCAACTAGGCGGCGCGTTCTTGTCGGACAAGAGCTATACCATACGCGCTCGTGGCAAAGACGCCACCGTTCCAAATGTGAACTATGGATCGACGGTTACTATCGTCAATGTCATCATCGACACCACGGCGCCTACCGCGGTGTTCGTGGCGCCCAGCGACACTGTTATCGGAACGCTTTCCTCGATCGACGGTACGGCGTTAGGAGATCTAGCCGGTATGAGTCATGTTGATTTCTCGATCAAAGAAGATAGGATGGTTTCTCCCGCTACGCATTTCTTTGACGGTGCGGTGTTTTTGGCAGAGACCACGACATATTTTAGAGCCAGTGGCGGTAATGGTTCTGGTTCCGTGGCGTGGTCGAGCTCACCGGCGGCGGCATTGACTAGCGCTCTGGTTTCCGGCAATACATATACGGTTTGGGCAGACCCAGTCGATTTGGCGGGCGGTTCGCAAGTCGTGACAGGCGTTTACGCCGCGGCCACTTTTTTGTGGGATAACGTCAGGCCTGATTTCAGCGTCATGGTGCCCAGTAGGGCTATCTATGGCGTTAACAATCCAATAACCGGTATCGCGGGTACGGCCCTGGAGGCGTATTCGTGGATGTCGAGCGTGCAAGTGCAGGTGCGTATCACCAGCACGACGGATTTTAATGGCGCCGCTGACCGCTGGTGGGACGGTAGCCTTTATGCCTCGGCCGTGTCGAGTTGGGTGAGCGTCGGTGGAGCGTTGACTGACTGGCTTTATCCGATGAGTTTTACCCCTAATCGTAAACATGGCGTTATTGCCCGCGCTTTCGATCGCGCCGGGAATAGCTCGCAGACGGCTCGCGAGATGACGTTCATTTACGATACGACCGCTCCGGTTATTGCCGCACTTTATCAGCCTTCGAAAATGTATCACAAGACCGGGGAGCTGGCGACGCTTTCAGGCACGGTTAATGACGCGGCGGCAGACCCGATGCCGAAGGCGGGTCTCAATAAGATCGAGATCGCCATTAGCGCCGTGCCTCTGGGGATCAATTCATATATCTCCAGCCGTACGAACCAAGGAT
>JBBTGF010000154.1:0-1591 GCA_038041525.1 Elusimicrobiota bacterium
GGTCGTCGCCGGCAAGGAAATCAGCTTCAAAACTGACGATGATCTTAGCTTTACTCAAATCGAGGCGTTGCTTTGACAGATGCGTCTTATGCGCCGGTCCGATCAGGGGTTCCCAGGCGTGATGCACGAGGCCCGGAAGTGAACGTTTTAGGTTCGCGATCAAAGCGCGCCGACTTGGCGAGATGACGCTGTCGGTCAGTAATAAGATATCGCCATGTTTATCCGAGATCTTGCGTAATGCCGATGCTGTAGCGTCGAGGGCGTTCTCCCAGGAAGCGGCAACGGCGTCGACGATGGGGTTCTTGAGCCGGTCAGGGTCGTAGAGCGAGAGCAGGTCGGCCAACGCTCGCAGTGAGGTCTTACCTTTATATAACGGGTCCTCGTCGTTGCCTTCGATATGGATGGGGCGGCCTTCGCGTGTTTTGACGAGCACACTATAGGCGTTTAAACCTTCTTGGAAGGCGCTTGCGTAATAGGCAGTCCCCGCAGGAGTGGCTTCCTTGGGTTTTTTCGAGTAGGAGACGATGTCGCCGCGGTCGATCTTCGAGCAGCCGGTGCCTGCGGCTAAAGCGCCATAGGCGCCGAGCAAGTTGAGGAAGCGCCTGCGCGTGAGGCCTTCTGGATCCGTGTCGGTCCGCTTATCTTTGGTGATCAAGAGCGTTTCATCCTTTTGACCGAGATTTTGGGGGGCCGTACGCTGATCGCCTTGTTGTCATCGGACGCTGAAGCCGTGAGGGCGGCGATTTTGCTTGATTTCAAGGTCCAAGCGGCGGCAAACAAGGCCGCCAGCCTCATGGCGCCGCGCCGTGAAACGGATCCCCAGTTTATCTGTGGCATGCGTAGCAATGTCGTGGTCCTTCTTTGATATTGGAATCTTGGGGCAGGGCCCCTTGCGGATGTTCATGGCAATCAAGGCAGCTTCCCATGCGCAGGTTAATGACCTGCGCGACCCGTTCCATCTTTTGCACTTCGCCATGGCAGCTTTGGCAGGCGATACCCGAGTTGACGTGCGGGCGATGGTCGAAATAGACATGGTCCGGCAGCTTGTGGATACGCTTCCAAGCGATAGGGTCACCGGTCTCGAAGCTTGCGGCGACTTTTTTGATTTCGGGACTGTCGGTCTTGGCGAAACGGTGGCAGTTCATGCAAATCTCTGTTGGCGGGATACCGGCCGAACGGCTTTTAGTCACGCCGGTATGGCAATACATGCACGGGATCTGCATCATGCCAGCGTGTTTTTTGTGGGAGAAATCGATCGGTTGTTCGGGCGCGTAGCCGCGGCTGAAGCGGTCGGGTTGCGTAGTCCAGCCCACGGCTAAGACCGTGGTGATGACTAAGAATGCCGCTAACCCTAAGAACGCACGCATCCCACGGTAGTTGATGAAATTAAAAAAATCCATCGGTTATCGGTAATGATCCCTGGAGACCGTTTTACGCCGCGTCATGTCACGGCGCATCCAGTATTCGTGAAGTTCACGCTAAACTTCTATCAGTGAATCATGTTATTTTAGCAAGTTTTTTATTCGAGGCAAATTTTCAGAATTGTCCAACGCAAGATGAGCCTGAAAAATATACTGTTTCCAACGCAAGA
>JBBTGF010000155.1:0-2159 GCA_038041525.1 Elusimicrobiota bacterium
ACGCCCGCAGCGCCTGGCCCAGCGGCGTCTGGCCGTGCGGGAAGGCGGTGGAGACCGCGGCTAATCTTACCGGGGAATCTTTGAGCAGTCTACGCGCGTCGGCTACCAGGTTGCCATAGACGCAGACCGCCGCTACGCATAACCCCGGGTCGTCGGCGACCGGCCGCTTGGCTTTCTCGATCAAGCGTGAGAGTCTGCCGGGAGTGTCGCAGCCTTCCAGAGTGGTTAGATCCATCATGCTGATGACGGCTTTGATCCATGCCGCTTGGTATTCTTTTTTCGGCATGCGGGTCTTGCCGATCTTTTCGACACGCCCTTTGAGTCCTTCGGCGTCCACGCGCAGGGAGCGGATGACCTGGGGTTCGAAACTGCGGATCTGGTTGCGCTTGCGGCCAACGGCGGCAGTGGTTTTTTGCGTGCTCATAGGCAAATTATAGCTTTCCCTCTGTACGAATGACTTTAGCACGCAAATTTGCGAAACTTACCTCGATGGATCTGCGTAAGCATTGGACTATGCAAAAGCTCGCGCAAGCTGCGGCGGGCAAGCTGCTGCAAGGCGCCCGCGAGGCACCGGTCAAAGGCGTAGGCATCGATTCCCGTAAACTAAGGAAGGGTGACGTCTTTTGGGCCTTGGAAGGAGCGCGCCACGGCGATGAGTTCGTCGAGGACGCTTTCATCAATGGCGCGGCGGGGGCCGTGGTCAGCAAGCCGCTGCCTTTCGCCGATGTGTCCAAACATTTTGCGCTCATCCAAGTCGGCCGCGGGCTGGCCAGTCTGACGCGTTTTGCCGCCGCGCACCGCGCCTTGTTCCCAAAGCTTAAAGTCGTCGCGGTCACCGGCAGTAACGGCAAGACCTCGACTAAAGAGATGATCGCCCGCGTACTTGCCAAGAAGGGCAAGACCGTGCAGACCGTGGGTAATTTCAACAATGAGATAGGTTGTTCGTTGTCGCTGCTTGAAATCGACGACGTCCATGAGTTCGGGGTCTTTGAGCTGGCCGCTAGGAAGAAAGGCGACATCGAGCCGTTGACCAAACTCGTGGGCCCGCAGGTCGCGGTCTTGACCAACATCTCGGGCGCGCACTTAGAGACCTTTGGCAGCGTGGAGAACGTCTGGCAGACTAAATCGGAGATCCTTAAAGGGCTCGGGCCGGGCGGCTGCGTCATCTATTGGGCCGAGGACCCGTGGTTGGCGAAGCTCCCCGCGCTGGGCTTACCCAGGAAACATTTGAGCTTTGGCTTCGGGCCCAGCGCTCACGTGCGCGGCATGGTGCGCGCGCTCTCTAGTGAAAGCGTCACGGTGGAGGTCTTTTATCAGGCAGAGAGTCTCGGCACGGTCGCGCTTAAAGTCATCGGTGACGGGCCTGTCCGCAACGCTTTGGCTGCGGTCGCTTGCGGGTTGCATTTCGGCGTCAAAGTCAAGGATATATTCGCGGCCTTAGCGTCTTTCGAGCCCGTGGCGATGCGTGGTGAACGTCTGTATCTGGGTTCGCAAGTCTTTGATAAACAGTATGTCGTAGTCAATGACGCGTATAACGCCAATCCCGAGAGCATGTATGACAGTGTCATGGGTTTTTTGCGCGCGTATCGTAGCGGTGGCAGGATATTGGTCTTAGGCGAGATGCGTGAATTAGGACTCGACGAAGTGAGGCTCCATTCTGACACCGCCACGCGTATCTTGCAGAGCGCACAAGAGCAGGGACTCACCGACGCGCAGACCGTGTTCATCTTCACCGGCGGCGTCGCGGCTAACGCTATGGCGGCGGTGATGCACGCGGCGCCCAAGGAAACGCGCGCGTACGAGTCGTTCTATGCGCCGCGCGGCGAGGTCTTTGCGCTGATCAAAAGCAAGATGTTCTTGAACAAGCCGCCGTGCGCCGTGTTCTTCAAGGCCTCGCGCGCCGAGGCTTTGGAAGACATCATCCATGAAGTCAAAAAGGAATTCTGACCATGCTTTATTATCTCTCCGGATTTAAAACCTCGTTCTTCGGATTCAACATATTCTCATATATCACGTTTCGTAGCGGCGCTGCCGCTATCACCGCCATGTTCATTTCCTTGGCGTTGGGACCTTGGATGTTGCAGAGGTTGGTCGCCTGGGGGCTGGTGCATAAGCCTAAAGTCTGGGGACCCGAGCAACATGCCAAGAAGAGCGGCGTG
>JBBTGF010000156.1:0-1108 GCA_038041525.1 Elusimicrobiota bacterium
GGCATTTGACCCGGAGACTGACCCGGTCACTTATACGCTCTTTACAGGCAGTAGTCCCATGTCTTTAGTTTTGACAGCCTCGACAGCGAGTACAACGGTCATTTTGGCCGGACTTAAATTCAATGCGACATATTATGCGACGCTTGTGACTACGGATATTTACGGTCTTTCCGGTCAGAGCCCTGTCTATATGTGGAGTTATCAGCGGGTCAATGGCCCACCGCCTGCGCCGGTCGTTACTAGCCCGACGGGAATCGTCATGACCAGAAACCAGGAATATGATCTGGTTTGGACTCAAGGCGCTGACCCGGAGCAGGACGCGGTTTCCTTTACAGTACTGACGGGAACAAATACGCAGGATCTAGTTATGCGGCCCGCCGCCAACAGTACGGATTTTTCTCTGGGTCCTTTGGATTTTAAAACCACCTATTATTTTCAGGTTGCAGCGCAGGATTCCTACGGAGCCTGCTCAACGTCCACTTTGAATACAGTCCGATATGAATTTTTAAATAACGCGCCTATGCCGGAGCCTGGCGCTCCGGGAAACCTTAACCTGCCGGTTTCCGGGGACATCGTGTCGGATATAGATAGCGTTACCATTGCCTGGCCTGCCTATGTCGACCCTGACGGTGATCCGGTGAGCTACATCCTTTCCTTGGGTCAGGGGGATGCGGCCCTCCAGGGCGCGGCATTCGGGAATGCGGCACCCTGGCAAGCTGTTTATCAAGGTTTATCCGGTTCCTATACCTTAGATGGCCTTAAGTTTAACCAGAGATATCACTATGCCATCCAGGTGCGCGATTCCCAGGGAGCCACGATTGCCGGGCCGCAAGGCACATTCACTCTTATCCCCAAATCGGTCCAGGCTGATCCATATAACTGGCCCAATCCTTTCAGGGTCAATGAAGGGACCAATTTTGTCGTGACTGCGCTTGAGCCGATAGACCGCGCCAAAGTCGCGGTTTATTCCGTGTACCAAGACTTGGTCTGGGAAAGGGACTTCGGGTCTCTGCCAAGAGGCGTTCATCAGTTACATTGGGACGGGCGTGATGCTCAGGGACGCCCTGTATTTTCCGGGCTGTATGTGGCCTTGATCGAGACACCCCAA